>JALVSQ010000052.1 GCA_027024255.1 Microcaldota archaeon | reverse complement strand
TTCATAAAGTCTCCTTCAATTGTTAAAACATCTTTTAGCAGCTTTACTGTATTACTTTTTATATCGAATCCATATGCTCCAGTATCCATACCTGTTAAATCAAATTCTTTGCAGCCAAGGCTTAATCCCTTTTTTATCCATTGTTTTATTGTTTCGTGGCTCTGACTCCTCAGGCCAGGTCTTGCAAGTTTTGTTTGACAAAAATAGCATGCATTCAGGCATCCATCTTCAATAGGTATTCTTGCAATTGGAGGTGTGAATACCTTTGGCAAATTGTCTTTTCTTGAGTGAGATAGGTAAAATGATTGTTTGTTTGCTAATGCATCATTAATTGCTTTGTTTATGTGCATAATTGAACCTGCTGAAACAACAGGCACTTTGAAATCAGCAAGGCTTTTGTTTATGCTCATGCACCCTGCTATAACGAATTTTTTATTTGATGCTTTTAGCTTTTTCAGGTAATGCATTATCTTATTTTCGGTTGATGCCTTTACAGTGCATGTGTTAACAACAATAACATCTGCTTTGCTCTCACCAACAATTTCATGACCTTCTTTAACTGCTAATGCTTCCATTATTTCAGTATCTGCCTGGTTAAGCGTGCAGCCATATGTCTTAAAGTGGATTTTTGCCATCTGTGATTCCTTTTCCAAAAAGCCTTTTAAACATTTTGTTATAATATATGAAAACATGAGGGAAGAACTGAAAGTTGAGCACAAACCAAATCTCGTGAATGGTTTTAAGGAAGGAGTAAAGCCGTTGACAGATAGATTGGGTGAAAATAGGGCCGTAAGCAGGGTTAAGAAAGAGAATGTAAAAGAAAAAAGAAAACTTAAAGAGGACAACACAAAGCTCAAAGAAAATGGAAAAGAGAGAGGTTTTCTTAGGTTGAGCGAAGACGCTTCAACAGGTCTTGCTCTTCTTGGAATAGGAGGAATAGCCCTTTTTACAGGAGTTGGATTGATTCATGCTGGCTTTACATCTGAAAGTGATGCTCTTTTACCTCTTGGTTTTATAATTGCAGGAGGAGGTTTGTTTACAGCAGTAACTGGCCTTGTGAGCTTTATAGTTGCTGTAATAGAAAAAGAGTTTTTTGATTAGGAGAATTTAGTTGCCACAACATCGGCTATTAAACCATATATGCCTCCAAAAAGAGCAAAACCAGATGCACCTATTAAACCAAAAGGTATTGCCATAGGTAAGCTAACAAGAAAGCCTATAATAAAGCCTCTTAAAGCAGCATTCTTGAACCTTCCTTTCAACAATTTTAAATTGGCTGAAAGACCTATAAAAAGTCCCGCTAATGTTCTTGTGTAAACAGTATCAAGAAGTAAAAGAGGAGTAATAGGAACAGGCTTTCTTATTGTTGCCATGTAAGCGCATAAAATGCCGAGGATGAATGAGATGAGTAGAGCAATCAAGAGCCTTCTCATTTCGCTCCCTTCTTTGTTTTTGACGAGTATGCTTCAAAAGCCTTTAATACTTCAATGGGCAGGAACACAACATACTTACCACTTGGGTCTCCTGATATATCTGAGAGAGTTTGGAGGGTCCTTAGATGCAATGCTCCAGGTGTTTTTGCAAGTATTTCAGCTGCTTTTGCAAGGTTCTTTGCTGCTGTAATTTCTCCTTCGCTTTTTATGACGATGCCTCTTCTCTCTCTTTCAGCCTCTGCCTGTCTTGCCATTGCCCTTTTCATGTTTTCAGGCAGAGTAATATCCTGTATTTTTATAGCTGTAATATCAATGCCCCATTCAGCTGTCTCTTTATCAACAATAGTTCTTATCTCATTCGCAATTTCCTCTCTATTAGTTAAGAGTTCATCTAAATTAACATTGCCTATAACATCTCTTAAAGCCGTCTGGCCATACTGGGCAACAGCATAGTAATAATCAGTTATTCTGAGAACTGCTTTTACTGCATCCTCAACACGCATGTAAACGACTGCATTTATATAAACAGATACATTATCCTTTGTTATGACCTCCTGCTTCGGAATATCAACAGTTGTAATCCTTGTATCTATAATGTAAAGTTTTTCTATAAAAGGAATGATGATGTGAAGGCCAGGCTTTAATTCCCCAACAAATTTACCAAGCCTTAACTTAACACCTCTCTGATATTCCTTGATAATCTTGACTGTTGCCAGCACCAAGGGCATACCTACAAAAACTCCCAGCAATCCCAAAGTAATAAGTAAAGAAACTATTTCAGCAAGCATAAAGTCATTTGAATAAAAATATTTTTAATCATTTATTATTTTTTCAAGCTCTTTCAGCTTTTTTTCTGCCTTTTCCTTGCTTTTAGCTTCAACAAAAAGCCTTACAAGAGGTTCTGTGCCAGAAGGCCTTATTATAAACCACCAGTCATCAAAATCAACCCTAAGCCCATCAATTGTTATCGAGTTTTCGCCTTCAAATGCTTCCCTGAATTTCCTGATTATGGTTTGCTTTTCATCCTCTGAATTAACCCTTATTATTTTCTTCAACTTGTACCATTTAGGGAGGTCTTTGAGTGCCTCAGCCAGTCCTTTATCTTTAACAAAATCAAGAACAGCTAAGGCACTCAAAAACCCATCTTTTGCTAATGAGAATTCTTTGAATATAGCTGTGCCAACCTCTTCGCCACCTGTCATAACACCTTTTTTACCTGTTTCCTCTGCTATGTAGGGTGCTCCAACAACAACATATCTAACTTTAAATCCATACTCCTTTGCTATTTCCTCAACAGCTTTTGTTGTTGCTACGGTTGTTACAACATCCCCTTTTCTGCCTTTCTCGTACATCCACTTAACAACTAAAAGAAATGTTTTATCTCCGCTAACGAAATTGCCTTTTTCATCAACCATGCTTAGCCTATCACAATCCCCATCAAATGCAATGCCTGCGATGCCCTGCTCTTTGCTTAACTGCTTCAATAGACCTAAATTCTCCTCTGATGGTTCAGAATTTCTTCCAGGAAACATTCCATCAGGGTGGCTGTTTATCTCAATAAGGTTTAATCCAAGCCTTTTTGCAATTAAAGGAAATGCAACGCTTGCTGTTCCATTTCCATAATCAACAACCACATCTCTCTTTATCTCTTTGAATTTATCTGCAATCTTCTTTACATAAAGAGATAAGGCATTCCTTTTCTTTACATAACCTGCATTCCTCCATTCAACCAGAGAGACTTCGTTTTTCATTATTCTGTTTGCCACCTCTTTCTTTATTATCAGCCCATTTTTATCAACAACCTTTATGCCGTTGTACTCAGGAGGGTTGTGGCTTGCTGTAACTATGAAAAGTCCATCAAGTTTATTGTAATTGTAGAATTCAGCCACAGGAGAAGGTAAAATGCCAAGGTCAACGGCATTTGAGCCACCTGAAAGTATGCCCGAAAGAAGAGCATGCTTTATTGCCTCAGATGTTTTTCTGGTGTCTGTTGCTACACCTATGTTTTTTCCGAGGAATTTGCTGAACACATTGCCAACTTTAAATGCTGTTTGGGGATTGAGGTCGTGAAATAACCCTCTTATGCCAGATGTTCCGAATTTAGCCATATGCTTCTTTTACCTCAATTACTTAAAAACCATTTTGGTTTAAAAACATATCTCATCACATAATAAAACATGGCCGGTCACAATTTTAACCAGAAAGATTTAGAAAGGCTTAAAAGGACTACAGAGGCTACAGCTGATAAGGAGAAAGTTAAGGACGTTCTGCTCAATTCAAACCTCAGTGTAATGGAAGAGGTGGGGAAAAACCTTGTCATGGAATTTTCTTCTTATATGGATACACTGGCAGGGAAAATAAAGCCCTCTTTGAATGAGTTAAAGAACTTGTCAGATGAGGAACTGGATCATCCTCTGGCATTTGAAAAAGCGAAGCAGAGATATGGATTAGTTTAATAAACCTTTTTTATTAATACTTTAACATGCTCAAATCAATAATAGCATTCTTTTTGTCTTTGATAGCCATGCTTTTTCCACCTCAGCACATTGATTTTACATATTCAGTAATCTCAGTTCCTCTAAGCACTCTTCCAAAGGCTTATGCTTACATGAACAACTCAGACTTAGTTGTTAAGCACATCTTTTCATATTCATGTGGGGCAAATATAACTGTGAATGTGAGCAAAGAAGGTGATGTTGTTAAAGTTTATGAAGAGAATGTAGGGGAAATACTCAAATGTCCTGCAATGCTCAAAGTTGTTGTCGTTGTTCATAATCCTGGAAAAGTGAGCAGAGTTGAAATTTATGGTGTGAAATACAAAGATGTTTACGATTACGAACTTAAAGAGTCTTTGAGTGTTGAGAGCAAACATGTTGAATGCCGTTCAGATAAAGACTGCGTTCATCAAAGTGCCTGCTGCCATCAGGGAGCAATGCCATGCATTCCAAAAGATGAGTACAGGCCATTGGGGCCAAGAGAATGCCCAAAGGTGATGTGCACAATGGAGTGCAGGCCCTGCATTAAATGTAAATGTATTGAGGGTGAATGCAAGTCTATACCAGTCGGTGGATGCTGCTGAGCTCCTTAGCCCTTTTTATCATGAACTCAAATACATCTTTCCTTTTACCCTTCTTTTTATTCCACTCTCTCACAATTAGGGCATAAAGTTCGTTTTCCTTTTTTGCCCTTTCCACTATTTCTTTGTCTGGCTTTTTGAATTTGAATAAAATTTTAGCATGGAAGGGGCAAACAGGATTTTTTACCATTTTGCCTTCAATATTGTAAGGGTAGAGTTTGCAGGCCATGGGTGCAAAGGGCCATATTGAACATCTATTGTTTTTTAAAAAAGCGCAGGGATGTGATTTAATAGCTAAAAGACCATGACATTCTTTACATTCAATCAAAAACCTTTCATCATAATTCAATATATCAGGTTTTCTTATCTCCACATACTTTTTATAGTCTTTAATGTGTTCTGCTATCCTGAACAGGTCAAAGGCAGTTATTGTAACAATAAATGTTTTGCAACATTTAGCATTACAAAGCTCACATATCATTTACGACCCTCTTTATTAACTCGTCTTTCCAATCAACACTATCTGATGTTTCAATGCCCTTCAGTATGTTTATGAGTTTTTGGGCCGTTTCTTTTGCATTCCTGTTTGAAGTGTCTATTTCATAAACTTTATCGTAAAAAAGCCCTGCTCTCTGGCTGCAATAATCAAGCATTTCAGCCATAACATTTTCTTCAATTTTATTTTTTGAATAGTTTCTTTCTTTAAGCCTTTTTTCAAGCACATCAGGGTTTGTTCTTAATACAAATATCTTATCATCAAATCTTTTTTCGCATGTTAAATGACCTTCAAGAATTACATTGCCCTTTACATTAACTTTGTTTATATCCACTATGAAGGCATCCCATTCCTTACTAAATTCAACTGCTATGTTTTTTGCTAATTCGCTTAGATGAACTACTTTCAATTTCAACATTTTTCCTAAAGCATTAGCAACGCTTGTTTTGCCTGTGCCGGGCACCCCCCCAATAACAATCATGATATCACTTGAGAATTACATTTTAAATACTTTTTATAGAAGTTTGCCTTATGATATATTATATACATGGATTCAGATCTTCCTGCAAATCAAGGAAGGCAATTGCTTTTAGTTTTGCTAAGTGTATTGAGTACAGCGAGGAAGATTTGAATAATGGCAGGGTGTTTGATGCTGTTAGTATTGTAAGCCAGAATGATATTGTTATAGGCTCTTCGCTTGGGGGCTTTTTAGCATTAACAACACCTGCCAGGGTCAAAATCCTCCTTAACCCTGCTTTAAGCGTGGAAGGCCTTATGCGTTACGGTGATTTTAGCGAGTTTGTGAAAATAGCTAATAGGGAATTGAGATTCAATAAAGCATATGTGTTCATAAGCAAGAACGATGAGATTATAAACCATGATGTAAATTATTTGATGAGTAAGTCTAAGGAGCTTTATATTCTTGATGATGACCATAGATTTACAAAAAGGTTTGATACAGTGCTTTCAACTGTTAAGTCCATAATTCTTTATGAGCTTGCCCATTACTAACAGGAGGGTTGACCAGAGTATTATAGTGGCGCCTGTTGGTATATCAAATGCAAATGAGCTCACAATACCAAGGCTTATAGCAATGAATGAAAATAGAATTGATGCAATAAGTGTTTTCCTTATGTTCAGCTTTAGCATCAGAGCTGTTGAGGGAGGAATTATCATAAAAGCAGAGACAAGCAGTGCTCCAACCATCTTCATTCCTATTACAATTGCCAGGGCAACTATAATAAGAAATTCTTTTTCCACCTTTTCTGTGTCCTCACCTCTTGCTTTGCAGAACTCTTCATCAAAGCTTGAGTAGTAAACCACTTTCCAGTTTTTGTAGAACCATGCGAGTATAAAGGCAGAGATTATTAGCATAAGAAGAACCTCTTCCCATGAAATGCCCAAAATGCTTCCAAAAAGCAGGGCCATTGCATCTGAGTAAGTGTTTGAATAAAAAATACCTATAATACCAAGAGCCATTGAAAATGCAAATATAATGCCTATTGCAGCATCTTTGCTTATCCACTTTCCTATACTCTGTATAAAAGGAGAAATTAAAGATGTGTATAGAGCAGCTGATAAAAGAGGATTTATATTTAATGCCAAGCCTATGCCTGCCCCTCCAAATGCAGCGTGGCTTAACCCTGCTCCTATGAAGCTCATTCTCCTTAAAATCACAAATATACCTACAAGGGCAAACAACAATCCTGTTAATCCTGCGCCTAAGGCAATTTTTTCAATCATGTTTTTTCACCACTATATGCTTCTCTCCTTTATGGGGTTTATTACCGTGCATTAATATATTCATCTCACATCCATATACTTCATTTATTTTTGGTAAAACAAACTCCTTTTTTCCATGAACGAATATATCTTTGTTTATACACGCTAATTTGGTTGATAATGGGAGCATTACGGTTGTGTCGTGACTTATTACAACTATTGTTTTTCCTTTTTTATTTAATTCTTTTAAGAGTTTAACGACCCTGTCCCACCACTTTGCATCTAAACTGCTTTCAGGTTCGTCAAGTATTATTAAATCAGGGTCTGAGGCTAAGGCCCTTGCTATTAAGGCCCTCTGCCTTTCCCCGCCTGAGACTTCTGATATTAGCTTGTTGAGAATTCCCTTTAGGCCCAGTTCTTTTATGTAGCTTGGCTCTCCACCCATCTCGATGACTTCTTTTACAGTTATAGGAAAGTCTACCTTTGTGAATGAGAATTGAGGAAGGTAACCAATCCTTTTTTTGTCCTCTTTGCTTAGGTTTCTAGCCTCCTTTCCAAATACTTTAATTGAGCCTTCATAATCAATTAATCCAAGAATTGCTTTTATGAATGTTGTTTTTCCACCTCCATTTGGGCCGAGTATCGTTATGAACTCTCCTTTTTTTGCCTCAAACCTCTTCACTCTTATTGTTTCATGAGCATATCTTACAACAACATCGTTTGCCAGAATCACATTAATAAATGATGTTTATGTATTTTAAATATTTGTTGTTTAACATTTGATGATGATTCCCAAAGAGAAGGTAAGAGAGCTGGAAGAGAAGCTTAAAGAAAAGGATCTTCTGCATCTTGTTGATGGAAAAATAAAGGAGTTTTATGGTTTAATTACCAGAGATGTTGCTATTGAGCTTGTTGCTTATGAAAAAGGTTTGCTTTCATTTGAGAAAAAGATATCTCAACTTAAAGAGGGTGATAAAAATTTTGTTCTGGTTGCTTATGTAAAGAGAGTTTTACCTCCTGTGAAAGGTAAATATGTGTTTAGAGATGTTGTTGTTTATGATGACACAGGGGAAATAACGCTCAGGCTCTGGAACGATGATGTGAATTTGAAGATTAAGGCAGGTGATAAGATAAGGGTTACCCATGCTTATGTCAGGTTTGGAAAGCTCAGCGTTTCAAAAATAGGAGGAGTTGTTATAGAAGAATTCGGAAAGGTCTTTGATGTTGATGAGGTTGAGGAGGGAGATGTACCTCTGCTTTCAGGCATTTACAGGGATGGTTTTATTCATGGCAGAGCAAAGAAGCTTGAATTAAATGTTAATGGAATTGAAAACAACACAAAGCTTGTGCTTGAGAATGTTGAGGTTAGAGGCAATAAAGTTGTATTAAAACCTTATTCAAGACTTTTTGTGAAGAGGATTTAATTCTTAAATTTTCCACCATAATGGAAAGTTTTTAAATTTTGTTCCATTAAACTAAACCATGGAGCCTACAAAAAAGGAAATAATAGAGGCATCACCTATAAATTCAGGAGAAAGGGAGGATGTGCCTTTGTTTAAAAGAAGTTATTATGAAGAGGTTTTGAGGATATTAAACAAAACAAACCTTAATTTGTCTATAACAGGTATGAGAAGAGTTGGTAAAACAACGCTTGTAAAGCAGGTCCTGAATGAGTGGAAAGGGAAAGCATTTTACTTTTCATTTGATGAAGTCAGGTATCAGAACTACGATTCATTGAAAAGGGTTATTGATGTGTTTGTTAACGAAGCTGAAAAGCCTTTGATTGCTCTGGACGAAGTTGGGAAGATAAAGAACTGGGGAGGATTAATAAAGAGGTACTATGACCAGGGAAAGGCAAGGTTTATACTGACAGGCAGTTCTTCACTTTCGATAAGCAAGGGAAAGGAGAGCCTGGCTGGAAGGATGTTTGAGGTTAACCTTTCGCCTTTCCAGTACAACGAGTTTTTGAGGTTTGGTTTTAATGAGTCTCCTGTGCCGACATTTTCGGAGATATTTAAGCGTAAGGTTAAGAATAGACTTGAAGAGTTCTTTTCAAAGGGTTCATTTCCTGAAGTCGTTCATATGGACGATGATTTAGCCAGAAAGTATATCAGAGAAAGCGTGATTTCCAAGGTTATTTTTGAGGATATTCCAGAAGTATTCAGAATAGAGTACAGAAGCAAGCTTTACGATGTGTTTGGTTATATGGTGGAGTACTCAAGTAATCTGGTATATGAAAGCAACCTTGCCGAGTTGATAGGCATAAATAAAACCACTGTAAAGGAGTACATATTCTATTTAGAGAAGGCCTTTATATCTTATCTTATCTACAATGAAGGCTCGTTTGCAAAAAAACTCAGGAAAACAAAGAAGGCCTATGTTGCCTGCCCTGCTATTTATAAGTCTTTTACATCCACCTATAGTGAGGGTGTTATTGCTGAGATAAGCGTATTTGATAAGCTGTTAAGCTCAGGTTCAAAACCCCTTTTTTACAGAGATGCTCAAAAAAGAGAGGTGGATTTTATATTCAATGTACCTATTGAGGTTAAGTTTCAAAAGCATATAACCAGGGCAGATTTGAAGAACATCCTTTATTACCTTAACAGGAAAAACAAAACCAGAGGGATTGTTATAACCAAAGACTATTTAGATGAGAGAAACTTCAAGGATAAAACCCTGTTTTTTATCCCCCTCCACTTATTCCTGTCTCTGGATTCCTTTAAATATTTTCCACCATAATGGAAAGTTTTTAAATTCTGTTCCATTGAAGGGATTTTCACATGACCATTAACCTTAAAAAGCCAACCTCCTTAAAATAAGAGAAAGCCATTTGCAGTGAGGTGATAGAATGACAGAGGAAAAGAAGGATGACAATGTGATATATGTAGGTAAAAAGCCATCCATGGGCTATGTACTTGCAGCCCTTACCCAGTTTACAAACGGGGCTAAGGAGGTTGTAGTGAAGGCAAGAGGTAAGTTAACGGCTAAAGCCATTACAGTGGCTGAAGTGCTTAGAAACAGGTACCTTCCCGAGTTAAAAGTTAAGGATGTTAAAATAGGTACTGAAGAGCTTACCTCAGAAGACGGGAAGGTAAGCAGGGTTTCATCAATTGAGATTTACCTTGTTAAGGAGTGAAACTCCTTTTCTTTTTTTATCATGATAACAAAGGCTTTAAGAGAATATTCTGATGATGAGATATTCAGCCTGTTAGATGCTGATGTAAAGAAGTGGTTTAAGAAGAAATTCAAAACATTTACTCCTCCTCAAAGATATGCCATACATGAGATAAATAAGAGGAGAAATATACTCATAAGTTCTCCAACAGGTAGCGGAAAAACATTGTCGGCATTTTTAGGAATAATAGATTATTTGGTGAAGCTTCACAAATCAAAAAAGATTGAGGACAGGGTTTATGCTATTTACATATCTCCTTTGAGAGCCTTGAATAACGACATTAAAAGGAATTTGCTTGAGCCATTGAGAGGTATTAAGAACAGAATAAAGGATTTAGATATAAGAATTGCTGTAAGAACAAGCGACACCTCTCCTTCAGAAAAATCAAAGATGCTTAGAAAACCACCCCATATACTGATAACAACTCCTGAAAGCTTTGCCATAGGTTTGAACAGCCAGAGGTTCTCAAGCCTTATAAAAAATGCTGAATATGCAATTGTTGATGAGATTCATGCAGTTGCTGAAAACAAGAGAGGAAGCCATCTTTCATTGTCATTAGAGAGACTCCAGCATAAGGCAGATAAAGAAATTGTGAGAATTGGCCTTTCAGCGACAGTGCATCCTTTAAGTGAAGTGGCAAAATTCCTGGTTGGTGAAGGCAGGAGTTGCAAAATTGTTGATGTTAATTATGCTAAAAAAACGCATATAGAGGTAATAAGTCCTGTTGATGATTTTATTTACACTCCTCCTGATGTTGCCAATAAGTCAATGTATGAACTTTTAGATAAGCTTATTGATGAGCATGAGACAACATTAATATTTACAAACACGAGGAGTGCAACAGAAAGGGTTGTATTTCACTTAAAATCAATGTTTGGAGACAAGTATGTTGAGAACATAGCTGCCCACCACTCAAGCCTGAGCAGGGATATAAGGCTTGATGTTGAGGAGAAGCTAAAAAGAGGAGAGCTAAAGGTGGTTGTTTCATCAACGAGTTTGGAGCTGGGCATTGACATAGGAGCAATAGACCTTGTGGTTTTGCTTGGCTCCCCAAAAAGTGTGTCAAGGGCATTGCAGAGAATAGGGAGGAGTGGCCATAAACTCCATGAGGTAAGTAAGGGCGTTCTTGTAGTTCTTGATAGAGATGATCTGGTTGAGTGCACAGTGCTGGCTTACAATGCAAGAAAAAGAAAATTTGATAAGATAAGAATACCAAAAAACCCCCTGGATGTCCTTGTTCAGCATGTTCTTGGAATGGCTCTGGAAAGGAAGTGGAAGGTTAAAGAGGCTTTGAAAGTCATCAGGAAGTCCTATTCTTTCTCTTCTTTAAGTAAGGAGGATTTTGTCAATGTGCTTAGATATCTTGCAGGCTATTACGATGAGCTTGAGGTCAGGAATGTTTATGGCAAGATATGGTTTGATGAGGAAAAAGAGGAGTTTGGAAAAAGAGGGAAGATGTCAAGAGTGATTTACTTTATGAATACAGGGACGATACCTGATGAGAGTGCCGTTCCTGTTTTTTTGAGGAACAATAAGTTCATAGGTAAGCTTGAGGAAGAGTTTGTTGAAAGGTTAATGCCGGGTGATAGGTTTGTCTTAGGTGGCAAAACATACGAGTTTGTTCATTCAAGAGGCAATAAGGTTTATGTTGATGTATCAACAGGAAAGCCAACCATTCCTTCGTGGTTTTCTGAAATGTTGCCTTTGAGCTATGAACTGGCATTAGACATTGAAAGATTCAGGCATGAGGCTTTGAACCTTTCTGTAAATGAGCTAATGAAAAAATACAGGGTTGATGAGAGAACAGCCAGAGCAATAAAGAATTACATAAAGGAGCAGGCTTTCTACTCTACATTACCCTCTGCTAAAACATTTCTTGTTGAGGAGTACATAGATGAAGACCTCCTTAAAAATTACATATTCCATTCACTTGCAGGGAGAAAGGCAAATGAAGCGTTGAGCAGGGCATTTGCTCATTACATAGGTAAGAAAAAGAGAGTCAATGTTAGAGTGACTTTCTCTGATTATGGGTTTATACTTACTCTTGGAAGATGGAAGAGAATCAGTGAGGAGGATATTGTTGAGCTTTTAAACATGTCCAGAACTACATTTTTAATGAACCTTAAAGAGGCTGTTGAAAGAAGCGAGCTTATGAGAAGAAGGTTCAGGAATGTTGCTGTTAGAGGACTCATGATATTGAGGAGATACCCCGGGAGAACTTTAACCATTGGAAGACAGCAGATGAGTGCAGATTCATTGCTTAAACTGGTTAAGATGTTTTATCCACATTTCCCTATTTTGAAGGAGACATACAGGGAAATATTTGAAGATGTTATGCATGTTGATGAGGCACTGGATTATTTGAATAAAATTAAGTCAAGGAAATTGGTCTTTGAGAGAGATAAAAAAGTTCCTTCTCCGTTTGCATTTAACCTTGTTGCGTTGGGAGCAAGAGATGTTGTTGTGATGGAGGATAGAAAGGCATTTATAAGAAGGCTCCATGAGAGGCTGGTTAAAAGATGGAAAAAATAGACAACATTATTTTAGATGGGGTTGGTGCAGCAGTTCTTGGTAAAGTAGGTGTTATTGCTGATTTACACATAGGTATGGAGGAGATGCTTAATGTGAGGGTTCAAACACATGAGATGTTAGGAAAGGCAGAATACCTGATAAAGAAGTATGGTCTTGAATCTATTGTAATAAATGGAGATTTAAAGCATGGCTTTGATAAAAGCAGGAAGCAGGAATGGGAGGAGATAAGGTACTTTATAGATAAATTGAAGGAACATGTCAATGTGTTCGTTGTAAAAGGCAACCATGACTTTTACATTGAAAATATAATAAAGGATAAAACCTACGAGTTCATAGATATTGGAGATGTCAGGATTGCTCACGGCCATAAGCCTGTTGATTACAGGGACATGCTTATAATCGGTAATGAGCATCCCACAATAAAAATAAGGGACGAAGTTGGAGCATACATGGTTTATAGATGCTTTGTATACTTTGAGAAGAAGAGAATACTTGTTTTGCCGGCATTTAATCCTCTTTCAAGAGGCAACAATATACTCAACAATTCATTTATAAGCCCTGTGCTTGAAGGTGTAAGTGTTAAAGATGGTTTGATTTATGCAATAGAAGACAGAGAAGTGTTCTTTCTGGGTAAGGTGTCTAATTTTTTCAAATAGATTAATAAACATTTTTTACAATTTTTACTTTTATGAATGCTCTTGAGCTCGTAGCCTCTCATATTGCAGATTCACTGAACATAGCTTATGAGGAAGTAAGGCAGGTAACCGATTACACAAAGGACAGACAGTTTGGAGATGTTGAGTGCAGGATTGCATTCAAAATGGCAAAGAAGTTAAATAAAAATCCAGCAGATACAGCGTTTGATATCTCAGCAAGAATTCCAAAAGCATGGTTTATAAGCCATATAGATGTAAAAGGACCCTACATAAACATATTTCTTTCTGATGAGTTTTACAAAAAGGTTATTGAGGAAAAATCTGTTTTTGTTAAAAAGAACAGAGTTGTTTTGATTGAGTCTCCTGCTGTTAATCCCAATAAGCCCTGGCACATAGGCCATTTGAGAAATGCCCTTTTAGGCGATGCAATGGCCAATATTTTAGAGTATTACGGCTATGAGGTTCAGAGGCTTGATTACATAGATGACCTTGGTTTGCAGATAGCCCAGAGCTACTGGTATTATAAAAAGTTTGATGGGCAAAGCAATGAAAAGTTTGACCACTTCATAGGTAAGCAGTATGTTGAGGCTGCAAGGCTTTACCCCCAATTTGAGCATGAGGTTAGAGAAACACTTAAAAAAATGGAGGAAGGTCTTGAAGATGTTAAATCTTTTGCTAAAAGAGTTGTGGAAGCCCAATACAAAACGAGTTTTGACTTCCTGATTTTTAAAGATGCTCTTACTTTTGAGAGTGACATTGTTAAATCCATATTCAAGCAGGGCATTGAGCTGCTTAAAGAAAAAGAGGCAATTGTTTATGAAGAGGAAGGTAAAAACAAAGGCTGCTGGGTTGTTAAGCTTGGAGATGTATTCAAGGAGATGAAGGAGCCTGATAAGGTCCTTATAAGGAGCGATGGAACTGCCACATATACAGGTAAAGATGTGATATTCCAGCTCTGGAAGTTTGGAAGGATAAAAGGCATTAAATTTGAGCCTTTTATTGAGCAAAAGGATGGAAGAACTTTATACATCAGTTCTTTGAAAGGCAGGGAAATGTTCGGCAATGCCGATGTGGTTATTAATGTTATAGGGGCTGAACAAACATATCCTCAAAGGGTTATAAAGGAAGTACTTAAAAAAATGGGTTACTTAGATGAGGCAAAAAATTCAATCCACTTGGCTTATGCCAAAGTAAGGCTAAAAGATGCTTCATTTTCAGGGAGAAAAGGCACATGGATAGGCTATACTGCTGATGAATTGCTTCAGGAGGGCATTAAAAGAGTTCTGAATAAAATGGAGAGCAAAGATGTGGAGTTAGCAAAGAAGATTGCACTGGCAGCCATAAAGTTTTCAATTCTGAGGGTTTCTCCTTTAAAAGAGGTTGTATTTGACTGGGATAAGGCCTTAGCAATAGAAGGTGATTCAGGACCTTATCTGCTTTACTCTTATGTTAGAGCCAGTTCAATATTGAGAAAGGCACTTAATCCAGTTGATGAGGAGGAAGTGCCTTTTTCGGATGTTGAAAAAGAACTCCTTCTCTTAATCTCAAAATTTAACGAATTTGTTGAAAAAGCAGTAACTTCGTTTGACCCAAGCATTCTTGCGGATTACCTCCTTGATCTGGCAAAGGCTTTTCATTCCTTCTATTCTAAAGAAAGAGTTATCGGAAGTGTTGATGAGGCAAAGAAGGTGAGCATAGTCAGGAAGTTTGCTGAAACAATGGAAAGAGGTCTTTCTCTTCTGGGCATTGAAGTGGTTGATAAAATGTAATTAGCTAAACACCAAATCTTCCTTTTTGAATGCATTCAAAGCCTCTTTGAATGAAATTGTGTAATGTTTTCTTGCTTTTTTCATGAATTTTAATGGAATAAACAAAAAGGGCATTCTTTTTTTCTTCCATACAACAAAGGCAGTTATGCCCGCCTCCTTCTCCCATCTTTTAAGCAATTCATACTGTTCTTCCTTTATGCTTAACCTCTCTGTTTCATGAGCTTTTATCTCAAAAGCGTATTGTTTTCCTCCTTTAAAAACCAATGCATCGGGGGCTAACTTACTTACACCAGAACCAGCAGACCTGATAACTAAGAAACCGTGTAGATGGAAGTATTGAAGAAGTTCCCTTTCAACACGTGAGCCCTTCCTGTACTTTAACATACTCTACTTTAAAAGAAGAAGGTTTTAAATTCACTTTCCTACTTTTCTTTCCTTTCTCTTTGGTCTGAAGTAGGTTGAGCCACACTTCCTGCACTTCTTTGCCGTTATTGGATTCCTCGCTTTACACCTCAAGCATATTTTCACTTTAACTATCTCAGCATCAGCCTCAGGAAACTTACCCATGAACATCACCTCTCTCCTTTTTGGATTAAACCTTTTTAAACCCTACTGAAACTTCATGCACTTTAAGTATCGTTTTTCCTCCTGATTCCCTTATTGGACTGCCTTGCAGGATTATCTTAACTGGTTTTCCGTTAATTCTTTCATCGCTTATGATTTTGTTTATCTGCGTTGCTACAAACTCACTATTTGATATAATTACGCCGTTGGTTTTTTCCGCAACCTCTTTTGTAAGTAATCTTCTATCAAGTTCTCCCCACACCATCAAAGGGAAGCTGAACCCATTGACTTCAATAAAAACCTCTTTTGAGCCTATGAGATAAGCAGATTTTAACCTTTCAATGGCACTTTTGAGGAGAATCGTTCCTTCTTTGTATCTTGCGTGCTCAGCATTTCCCCATTCAGCACTGTTGTGGTCTTTAAGCGTTCTTAACTGAACTTCAAAATATATGTTATCTTTCTTAAATATCAAGTGGATTGCTTTGTATCCGCTTGCCTTTTTTTCGTTTAATATGAATCCATCTAAAGCCATTCTTAGGCCATTCCTTCCCAGCCTTTTTAACCATGCTTCTTTGTTTCCTTCCTTTTTTCCATTAAAATAGTCCTTTATAGCAAATAATTGAAAATCTTCACTTAGTTCTTTTATTGTCTCAATTACGCATTTGTTCATATTTCCTTCAAATACAACTCTTACACCAAGGAGGTCTGTTACCACTTTATTTATATCGTCGTGAGGGGTTAATCTTTTCCTGATAAATTTTTTTAATGTGCTGTAAGGAGATTTTACCCTGCCTGTTATTATATGCACATTTATACCCTTTTCCTCTAAGCTCCTTAATCTTTCCTTGACTTCCTGCTCTATTTCAAGCATTTTTTTCCTTCTTTTTTGAATGTAGTCTTTTACTTTACTTCCTTCTGGCATCATATCAACGAGTAGGCTGCCTATCACATATGCTGTCTTTTTATAATTTAACTCAATCAATATATTGTAAAGCTTTTCACCTGCTTTGAACCATTTCTCTTTATGCTCACTACTTATTCTCTTCTCAAGCTTTTCTGCAAATGCAAGACCCGTTAAGCTTAAACAAAGGGAGAAGTAGTCAAAGAAGGACACATCATCTGGCTTGAATTCCCATATTTTACTTACTGCTTCTGTTATTCTGCTTTCTAAGTTTCCTTCTTGAAGCAGATTTATTGATTTTAGGGTTAGAACCCCTTTCAATATTGATGCGTAAAGGGAATCATCGAACTCGTAATGTTTAGATGAACTTGCACATTCAATTACTCTTGCCAGGTCATTTATATTTAACCTTTTTCTCAATTTTTCCCCTCTATATTTTATTAGTGTTTTTAGGGCAATTTTGTACTTTGTAGCAAGGGGATGAAAAAGATTCTCTAAAAAGGGGCTATGGGCTTTGAACAAAAATGATGATTTAGTGATGGCTGTTTTAGTTTCAGTAAATTTATGCATATTTGGAAGCATATGTTGGGAAAAGAATAAAAACCTGTGCCTAAAAATACCTTCTTTGTTTTACATAAACCGCAACTAATAAAAAGGGTTTGGTAGAAAAATATTATGTAGGTGTTAATATGGCTGAAAGTGGAGGTATAATTGATGCGATTCTTAAAGATAGAGTTCTTTTAGTGATAGCAATAATTGCACTTTTGCTTATATCAGGAGGTGTTCTGGCTTTACTCTCAACAAGCCCTGAGTTACCCATTCCTTCCAATATTAGTGCTGTTGTAAACGGGAGCCTGGTTTATCTCCACTGGTCTTCTGTTCAGGGCGCAATTGATGGATATGTGGTTTATAGGAGTGATACTCTTGGCATTATAGGGGTTGAAATCGGCAGGACAAACGATACCAACTTTACTGATGAGCCAGGCTATGGGAGGTTTTATTATTTAGTTAGAACATTTAAAGGGGATGCTGAAAGTGCCAATACAGAGCAGGTTGTTGTTGATGTTGTCCCTCCTGCTCCTGAAAACTTAAGTATAGATATAAACAACGGTTCTAATTATACAAACATTACAAGTGTGACGCTTTATTTACATGCAGAAGGAGCTGAAGAATGCAGGTACTCAAACGATGGGCTTGAATGGACAGAGTGGGAAGCATATATGGAAGAAAGACCTTGGCAGCTTGCAGAAGGACCTGATGGAAACAGAACTGTTTACTATCAATGTAGATACATGGGTTCTGAGAGTGAGGTTGTTAGTGATACAATATTTTACGATTCGACTGCCCCATCTGTTGGTTTTAGTTATGAGCTTAACGGCAATGACATGGATTTGTTCCCTGAGATAATAGATGAAAGTCCTGTATTCTGTATTGCCTATGCAGGTGATGTTGTTGTGGGCAACTTCCCAGGAGATAGTGAGGAAGTAATTCTCACATTGCCTGATGGTACTTACTATTTCTCACTTGTTTGTACAGATGCTGCTGGTAACACAGGAGAAGCAGGAACCCTGCTTGAAGATGTTGGGAGCACTACTAATGGTACAGGGGGTGAAAATGGTTCTCAGGGAGGAGAACCTACTGAATATGAGTTAAACATTGTTATAAACAATGGCCATTCAGTTACAGATTCAAGAAATGTTGAGCTTAAAGTTACTCATAACGGTTGGGCTACCGAGTGCAGATTTGCAAATGAAGACGATTACCCCAATACATGGACAGCCTGGCAACCTTATCAAAGAATTGTTGATTGGAGGTTAAGCAGTGGAGAAGGACTAAAGGTCGTTTATGTTCAATGTAAAAATGCTGATGGTTCTGTTGTAAGGACTGCAAGCGATTCTATAAGATATAGGGAGGATAATCAACCACCAACTCCTGATTATTATACTTTGTATCTAACAAAAACAATAGGAGGAAGTGTTACAGGAGCATTAAACTGTCTTCCAGGAGATACTTCATGTTTTGATGACTTTGAGGAAGGAAGTACACAATCCTTAAATGCTCAGGAATGTGTAGATTACAACAGCGAAGCATGGGTATTCTCCTCATGGTATGGAGACTGTAGCGGTTCCTCATTAACATGTTCAGTATTAATGAGCCAAGATAGAGATGTTCAAGGAGCCTGGTTAGAATGTGAGGGAACATGCTCCAATTATTCTAACTGTGAGCCTTACTGCGGAGATGGAATATGTGATACAGTAGGAGGAGAGAACGAAACAACATGTCCAGAAGATTGTAACCAAACAGGAAACACTTATAGGTTAACATTAACAAAAACAATAGGAGGAAGTGTTACAGGAGCATTAAACTGTCTTCCAGGAGATACTTCATGTTTTGATGACTTTGAGGAAGGAAGTACACAATCCTTAAATGCTCAGGAATGTGTAGATTACAACAGCGAAGCATGGGTATTCTCCTCATGGTATGGAGACTGTAGCGGTTCCTCATTAACATGTTCAGTATTAATGAGCCAAGATAGAGATGTTCAAGGAGCCTGGTTAGAATGTGAGGGAACATGCTCCAATTATTCTAACTGTGAGCCTTACTGCGGAGATGGAATATGTGATACAGTAGGAGGAGAGAACGAAACAACATGTCCAGAAGATTGTCAGCCAGGAAATGTTGTTGCCTTAAGCATAGCACCTATTGGATATGTACCAGCTGATGTTGATGGAGGTACCAATAGAGTTCAGGTTCCTGGATACACAGCTTATCCCACAATTGATGTTGTTCTTGATTCAATAAATGCTGAGGAAGGAAAAATATGGCAGGTGCCAGAAGGCTTTAATGAAGGAGATGTGATTCCTGGTTATGCTACAAGTGAGGACCAGGCAGTGTATCTTGCCCAGTATGCTTATGGAACCCAGCCATTTGAGCTTGTACCTTCAGGTATAATTGTAGGTCCTCCACCTGGAAGAATGGTTGGAGATGGTTATAGAAGCCTTTATTACAAAGTTAGAGGTAATGGGGATGAATCAAATATTGTAAGAGACCGCGTGTTTCTTGATGTGGCTAACCCTGTGATTAATTCATTTGAGGTTAGCCAGGGCAGCGATGTTGTTAATATATCATGGGATATTTATGATAATAGCTTTGTAGATGGTAGGGATTTAAGGCTTATAAGAATAAGAAGATGTGGGGTTCCAACTCAGGATTCTAATCTTTCATGTAAAGATGTCGGGTATTATGATGAAGAAACACCTATCCCCTCATCCACAGGTCAAATCCAATTAGGGTATGCTTACTTTGGCCAACCATATATTAAATACGAGGTTATACCTTATGATTTAGCAGCTCACCATTCATATAAGAGTGTTATCATACAGGCCTCTTCAACAACTAATGCAAGTGTTGATGTTGGAGATGTAAGAACAGCATATCCTCATACAAATTGTGGAGGAGAACCATGTGATGTCCTTTTCTCTAATCAAAGAGATATGGTTGTGTATTATCAAGTAGAGAGTAGTAGTATAGGTAGCCAATTAGAGAGTGAAGTGGAATGCATGGTAAGAGTTGGAACAGGAGGTACCTTTGTTACAGTAGTTCCATGGCACGAACCACAGGAATCTGAGTTTGAAGGATGGTATTCAGATGATATAACATTGGTGAATGTACCTGGTGATCAGAGTATAGAAGTGATATGCAGAAACTCTGAATCAGTAGATACAGGTACTGACCATATTGTTTATGACCCTGAAGCCCCACAGGGTGAGATAACTGCCTCAAGCGTTGATTGCGATGGAGGAATTATAAGTCTTTGGTGGATTGCTTATGACTCTTATTCAGGCATTGACCACTATAAAGTTGAAAGGTCTCTTAGAATTACAGGTGATGTAAATGTGACATATCCATTTGATGACTTAGGAAACTATTCCACAAATGTTAATCCATTTCTTGATACAGGAATAATAGTTCCTGATGGTGTGCATGTAACATCTTCAACATATACATATAGGTTTACATTTTATGATGGTGCTGGAAACTTTGCAGAAGATGTTGAGGTAGTTCCAGTTGTCTGTAATGGTAGTGTAGTTGGTAATACTTCAGTTTACATAAGTAGAATTGGTCTTTATAGCACGGCAAATTGGGTGAATCCACCTTGTTATCCTCACCATTTCTGTGATGCGAATTACTCAGCTAGCAAGTACATACAAGTGTATGTTGATGCGTATAATGCCACATCATGTAGGGTAGGTCATCAGACAAATAATGGTCTTGTATGGGGTACTTCATTTATGCCATACGACCGCTCAGCTTATGGAGGGTATACTTACTATGTTCCTGGTGATGATGGATTGAGGAATGTATTTGTAGAGTGTAGGAATGATACAAGTCATCAATACTCAAATCTGGCATCGAATAGCATAACTATAGATACACAGGCTCCAATTTCAGTCTTCTTCCATGTTACTCCTGTTTCAAGTGGAGGTGTTTGCAACGGTATCCAGATTGAATGGCAGTTCAATGACTTGACACCTATGCTCTATACTTTAAGAAGAGAAACTCAGGGAGATGGGACTGTGACATTACTTAACCTTCAAGATAGAACCAGTTATACAGATACAGAGGCAACTTCTGGTACTTATAGATATATAGTTACGGCAAGGGATTCAGTTAACTGGGAAACTACTGCTATATCAAACTGGGTTGAATGCCATGGTTCAGGTGGCTACTGTGGAGATGGAACATGTGATGTAGAAAATGGAGAAAATTACAATACATGTCCACAGGATTGTGAAGGTGTTTGTGGAGATGGAGTTTGTGATTCAACAGAGGATGCTAACTCATGTCCTGTAGACTGTTCCTCAGGAGGTAGTGGTGTTGTTTGTGATACATTACTCAGAATGATACAGAAGAATGTGAATGAGGGGGATTATGCAAATGCAGGATGGAGAGTTTATGTATACAAAACCTACTGCCATTCCCAAGACGAATTAAAGGCAATGTGTGAGAATGAACCTGTGAACTGTGGATTGTGGATTTGTCATTATGGCGGTAGCTGTGGTTGGTTCCCAGGTGATGGAGACCATGTGAATGTTAGAGGTTATTACAGTGCCTGTGATGTTATTTATTATATGAACAGCCATGGCTGGTGGGGAGGTCATAGATACAAGTACCACTTCTGCGAGGTTTGTGGAGACGGTGTTTGCGGACAGCATGAAGATAAAAAGAATGACAAATTCTGCCTTGATGATTGTGGATTGAAGTTCTGTGGAGACGGTGTTTGTGATACACAATACGGAGAGAACTCAATCAATTGTCCTCAGGATTGTGTCCATCGCTGCTATTGTGGAGACGGTATTTGCGATATGGAATGGCCATGCAAGGAGAATAAGAATACATGTCCAGAGGATTGTAAGTTTGTTCCTTAACAAGGTTTATTTTTTTACCCTTCTTTCGTAAATCTCAATATATTTTTCAGCTATTTTTTTGTATGAAAATTCTTTGGATATTTCATTTGCTTTTTTCCTCATCTCTGCCTTAGGCATTTCAATAAACTCCTTTATTTTTGAAGGAATATCCTTATCTTCTTTATATGTTGATCCAACTCCTTTTTCTACAATCTCTTTTAAGCAGCTTTCTTCTTTTGCTAAAGGTATAACACCGCTTGCCATTGCCTCGATTGAAGAGAGACTTTGGGCGTCTGCTGATGATGGAAATATAAAGATAGAGGCTCTTTGAAAAAGGTTTTTTAGGCCTTCTTTGTTTAACTTGCCCAGTAAATGAACTGCCTTTTCAACATTATTTGCTTTTATTTTCTCTTTTATATACTTTTTATAAGGCCCATCTCCGAATACACTTAGCTTTACTTTTGGGTTCAGATTTAGCACAGCATTCATTGAATCAACGATTGTTTGAATACCTTTTTCCTTCACAAGCCTTCCACCTGTAA
>JALVSQ010000051.1 GCA_027024255.1 Microcaldota archaeon | reverse complement strand
CCATGTTTTTATTTTGTATTATGAAAATTTAACATTTTTAAATAAAAAACATAGAGGGCCTATATAAGGTGACCAGTTCCGGTGAGACTATGGAAGGAATTATAAAAGATGTATTGGGCCAGAAGGTTAGTGAACCAAAAGAAGAGACTGAATTAAGCAACGAAAAAATAAAGATTGTGACAATTGGAGTTGGAGGCGCAGGAAATAACACAATAAACAGACTTATTAAGTTTGGAGTGAAAGGGACAGAATTAGTTGCAGTTAATACAGACAAGCAGCATTTGAACCTTGTGCATGAGAGAGCAAAGAAAGTTTTGATTGGAAAGAGTGTTACAAAAGGTTTGGGTGCAGGAGGTTATCCAGACATTGGTGCAAAGGCAGCAGAGGTTGATAGACCTCTTTTACAGCAGGTTTTAGATGGGGCCCACCTTGTATTCATATGCGCAGGTATGGGTGGAGGAACAGGAGGTGGAGCAGCCCCAATTGTTGCTCAGATAGCAAAGGAGCAAGGAGCAATAACAATTGCTATGGTTACATATCCCTTTGAGCTGGAAAAGGCAAGAAAGAAAAAAGCTGATGAGAGCATAAGAAAGCTTCAAAAGTATGCAGATTCAGTCATTATACTGGATAACAATAGATTGGTGCAGTTATTCCCCAACTTAAGAATGACAGATGCCTTTGCAGTTGCAGATGAGATTCTGGCAAGAGCAATTGGAGGATTGGTCTGGACAATAACTCAACCCTCTCTTATAAACATTGACTTTGCAGATGTCAGGAGCATAATGCAGGATGGAGGAGTAGGATTCATTGCCGTTGGAGAAGGTAAAGGAAATGAAAGGGTTAGAGCTGCTGCAGAGGGAGTCATTAAGAACAGATTGCTTGATGTTGATTTTGAAGGAGCAAAGGGAGCTATAATTCACATAACAGGTGGAAATGATTTAACACTGGGTGATGCTATAAAAGCAGGTGAAATAATAACAGAGAAAATGGACCCTGAGGCAAATGTCAAATGGGGAGCCAGAATAATGCAGAATTACGAAGGAAAGCTTGAAGTTGTTGCAATAGTAACAGGAGTTAAAGGAGCGAGCATTGCAGGCTCTACATTTGGAGGAGAGGTTTACAAAGAAGAAGAGCCAGAGTATGTGGCAGGAGGCATTGAACTTCTCTAACCTCTTTATTTATATTTTTTAATGTTCTTTTTTTAGCATGACTCCTCTTTTATTTAATGTAAATGGGTCGCTTTTATCTTTGGATAATACAAAAGGGGATATCTCTTTCATTTCTCATGCTCATTCTGACCATGTAAAAAAGAAAGTTATCAACAAAGTTATTGCAAGTAAAGAAACACTCCACATTTCTGGCATTGTTGGTAAAAAAGTTTCATTAAAGGAAGTTAAACTTTTTGATGCTGGGCATGTAGTTGGGGCAAGGCAGATTTCTATTAGCTTAGATGGACAAAGAGTTGGTTATACAGGGGATATGAGGCTTAAGAGAGGTATATTTGATGAAAGAGCAGAGATAATGGATGTTGATGAACTTTACATAGATGGGACTTACGCAGACCCTGCCTTCAGATTTAAAGACCCTTTTGAGGTCTATGATGATATATTGAAATGGGTGAATTCAAATAATGATAAGATAATCATTTTTGGAGCTTATCCCATTGGAAAGACGCAAGAATTAGTTAAGGTATTTAATGAAGGGGGTATAACTCCTGTTTTACATGCCAAGAATTATGAATACACTAAAAAATACATTGAACTTGGCATATCTCTTGATGCAATCAAAGGGGGCACAGAAGAAGCAAGTGATGCTATGAGGGATGGAGCGGTCTTGATTGTTCCTAACAATGCTCTTACTTATAAAATAAAGAGGGGCCTTTCCATTGTTTACGGCAAAGAAGTCCTGTTTGCTAAGGCAACAGGCTGGGCTTTGAAGTACAGATTTAATGTGGATAAAGCCTTTCCTTTGAGTGACCATTCAGATTTTTATGATATTGTTGACTATATCGAGTTAAGTAACGCTAAAAAGGTTCATATTATGTTTACCAGGAATAAAGCACATGTTGCAAAATATTTTAAGGAAAAAGGAATTACTGTTGATTAAGGATTAAACTCTTATGGCTATTGTCAACCTGTAAATTCTTTTTCCTTCTTTTAGTCCTGCAAGTTTTCTGCTCAGTTTATATCCTTTGAATCCAAGTTCCTGAATTACTCTCAATGCTTCTTTTGATGAACCTGAGTAGATATCAATACCTTCTTTCAATTCTTTAAGTTTTGAAACAAATGTAGACTTGTTTAACATTTTAACAATTTTCCTGCTCACTACCTCAATTTTATTTGGATTCCCTCTTACCTGAATTATGGCTTCATAGTATCCCCCACTTATTTTTGAACACTCCCTGCATGTAGTATATTTTATTTCAACATTAACCTTTCTTTTTATTTCTATTTCATTATTTTTAACCATTGTGATATAAGCGATTCCTTCTTCAACATCGACCCATGCGCTTTCAACATCTTCTCCCTTTATCTTTGCTCCAAGGTAATCTCCCAATTCATCAAAACTTATTTTTTTCCACTCTCCTTTTACTTTTATTCTTCCACATCTTTTACATATTTCAACTACAAACTTCTTTGGCATTTTTATTTTTGGAATATAACAATCAATGCAAAACAAACCTATAAAGGGTTTAGTACCTCTTTTTGCACCGCATTTTATACAAACATCCATGAGGTTTTCTCTGTTTATTTTATTTAAAAATCTAACATTCGTTTCATCAGGCGTGTATGGCTAAACTTTTGATTACATTTAAAAACATTCTTTACATAAAACCACCAGCATGGATATTAAGGAGATTATAAGGAAGTATGCATTAAAAAACGCTCTGGATTACGGAAAAGCAGACTGGAAGGCTGTAATTGGTAAGGTCATAGCAGAAACTAAAGGTAATGCTAAGGAGATAATCCCTTTGATAAAGGAAGTGGTTGATGAAGTAAACAAAATGAGTAAAGAAGAGATTGAAGCAGAAATTAGCAAGTATGAATTTAATAAGCCAGAGAAGGATGAAAGAATAAGCATTCCAAACCCTCAGGATGGGGTTGTAACGAGGTTTCCTCCTGAGCCTTCTGGCTACTTACATATCGGACATGCCAAAGCAGTGTTTCTGGATTATGTTGTGGCACAGCAATACAATGGATTCATGCGTTTGAGATTTGATGATACGAATCCCAAAAAAGAGAGCCAGGAGTATGTTGATGCTATAAAAGAAGATTTAGAATGGCTTGGTGTTGAGTGGAAGCACGAAACATACACATCTGATTACATGGAGATGCTTTATGAGAAAGCGAGGGAGCTAATACAAAGAGGATTTTTGTATGTAACAACTGCCAGCAAAGAAGATATAAAGAGGAGTAGGGAAACAAAGATTCCTTTGAAGGAAAGAAACAACAGCATTGAGCACAATCTTGAATTATGGGATAAGATGCTCTCCAATGAGTTTGATGAAGGAGAAGCAGTCGTTTTGCTTAAAGGAGATTTAAACAGTTCTAATACGGTAATGAGAGACCCAACAATGTTTAGAATAATAAAGATGGAACATTACAGGCAAGGAGACAGGTACATTGTCTGGCCTTCATACGATTTTGAGGCACCCATACTTGATGCTTATGAAGGAGTTACCCACGCGATAAGGAGTAAAGAGTATGAATTGAGAACAGAGCTTTATTACAGGATATTGAATATACTTAATCTCAGGAAACCCACCCTTATCCATATATCCAGATTATCTATTAAAGGCACGCTCGTGAGCAAGAGGTTTTTAACCCCTCTTGTTAAGGAAGGAAAGGTGTGGGGATGGGATGACCCGAGGTTGCCTACAATAAGGGGCTTGAGGAGGAGAGGAGTTGCTCCTGAAGCAATAAAAAACTTTGTTTTGAGATTTGGCATTGGGAAGCAGGAAAAGGTTGTAGGATGGGAGTTCCTGCTCAAAGAAAACAGGAAAGTTCTTGATAAAAAGGCAAAGAGATTTTTCTTTGTACCTGAGCCTGTAAAAGTGTTCATAAAAGGATTAAGCAAAGGACAGATAACCTTGAAACTTCACCCCACAGCCAATTTGGGCACAAGAAAGATAAACTATGACAATGAGTTATTCATTCCTTTAGCTGATTTTACCGGGCTTGAAGAAGGGAGTACAATAAGATTGAAGGACCTTGTTAACATAAAACTTCTTGATAAAAAAAGCAGGATATTTAAAGTGACATCAGATAAAGAAGTTAAAAAAGTTCAATGGGTGCCTTTGAATGGAGTGGAGACAAGTGTTTTTATACCCCTGGATTTAATAAATGAGGAAGGGTCTTTTAACGAAGATAGCTTAAAGGTAGTGAAAGGCGTTTCAGAACCTGCTGTTGCTGAGTTAAAGGAAGGAGAGGTTGTGCAGTTTGAAAGATTTGGATTTGTGAGGCTTGATGATAAAAATGAAATGAGGTTTATATTTTCCTCATAGCACTCAGAAACTCATCAACTTTTTTATCAGGTTGAGGTGATTTTACTATGCTCGATGAAACGAATACTCCATAACAGCCCAGATTTATTGCTTTTTCTACATCTTCCTTTGAGGAGATGCCTGCACCTGCGTAAACAGGTATTTCTACATTCTTAATGAGTTTAATTAATTCATCTGGCTTCTTTTTGGTTATGGAAATGCCTGTGCCTATCAATTCTTTTGATTCCAATGCAAGAGCATCTGGCTCCATTTTGCTTATATCAATTCCTTCCTCAGCACTCTCAACACAAACAATCGTTTTTAATCCGAATTCTTTTGCCATTTCAATTGCTTTATTAATATCTTCTTTTCTCATTCTGTTTTCGCTGTGGTTCAGCATTATGCCTACTGCTTTTGTAGTTAGTAAGGCTGAGAATGTGCTGTGCCCTGTGTATTTTCCTTCTAAAATAGGCTCAACACCCTGGGCGAATGAATCAATTATATTTGAAACCTCTCGAAGGTCAACCCAGTGGGGTGAGACTGCAACTCCTTCCTTTTTTATCTTCTTTGCTAAGGCAGCTGCGTTCTTTCCCAATGCCTCTTTGTATGATTTAAAGTTCACAAATAACCTTGGCAACATGAGCTATGTTTTAACTTATTTGTTTTTATTCATTTCTTTTTTAAAAATGTTCGCAATTTTGAACATTTTTGGCTATTTTTGTTCAAAGTCTTGAACAAACCCAAGCACAATCAAGTTTGGTTCAGAGAGAACATAACCTTTACCTTTAACCTGCTCTCTTGATTTCGAAGAGCCTCCGATTTCTGCAATGAAGGAAATGCTTTTTCTTTTGCATATGTAGTCCGGATACTTCTTTGCCTTCTTCGGAACAAATACCTTGAAGTTTAAGTTGGAGATGTGAAAGACAAAGTATTCTTCTCTTAAAGCTCCAACGTTTGGAGTTTCCTCAAGTTGCTCTGTGAACGCAACCCTTAGATTTGGATGGAAGAACAGTAACTTTGGAGGGTAATTAACTCTCTCTCCTTCAACAATGTTTATCAAAGACATCTCTTTTAACATCTCCGCTGTTTCATAAATGCTTGATTTGGGATAGCCCGTTAAGTTTGAAAAGCTGTTGTAGCTGAACTCACCAGGAGGGGATTTAGCAAGGAATGTTAATAGTTTTTCCGCAATATCCACCTTCTTATCTGTTAATCTGAATTCTGATAAGGCATCTTCGTAAATCATCTTTCTGATTGAGTTGAAAAGCAGGTCGTTTTTGGCCATGTTAATGCTGAACGGAAAACCTCCTGAGTGGAGGTATTCCTTAAAATATCTTTCAACAAAAGAGTGCCTTGCAACCCATTCGATGGATTTCTTTCTACTGAGTGCCTGGGAAAGTGTTGCTTTTAACTTTTTACCCGTTTTTAGATAAATGAACTCACCAAAACTCAGCGGATTCAATTTAATCATTGAAGACCTTCTACCTAAGAGAATGTTTCCTTTCTCAATGCTTGCAGGGGAAGAGCCGGAACATAAGATATTGAGATCAAAGCTATCGTAAATTGTTTTTAGCTCATTGATCCAGTTAACAGATTTATGGATTTCATCTATTAGAATGAAGGTGTAACCTTCTTTTTCCAGTCTTTCAACAATATCAAATAGGCTTGTTGTCTTTAAGATAACTGAATCAGCAGAGAAATAAAAAGTCTTTTCTTTCATCTCATTGAAAATTTGAAGCATTAAAGTTGTTTTTCCAACCCCTCTAAGGCCTGAAAGCAGAGTGATTCTTCGGGATTTTAGGGAATCCAGAGCTTTATTAAATACATACCTTTTCTTGAATGGGCTTATTTCTGCTGATTTCTTTATGCTTATCTTGTAAAGCTTTTCAACAATGTCCATGAAAAACTCTGGAAACGAAATTTTTAAAAATGTTCGCAATTTTGAACATTTTTAGCTATTTTTGTTCAGAACCTAGAACATCATCAATTAGCTCTTTATGCTTTTCGAAGAATTCCCTGCAGGGCTTTAACATCTTTACCAATTCATTTCCAACATACTGCTTTAAGTCAAGCGGATGAAGTTTTCCTTCTCTATACAATTTCTCAATTTCAGGTAGCGTTCCAGTTATATCTCCTCCAAATTTTTGAGGTCTTTCTATTGTCACTTCCTTTTCATCATCTCTTACTATTAAAAACTTCAGTATATCAAAAACAGGATTCCCTTCAACTTCCTTTTCAGGACAATAAGCTTTCTTTATCTTTCTCCTTATTTGCTCTTCACTATCATGGACGAATATTGCTGAATCTGGCTTGCTTTTACTCATTTTTCCAGCAACAGGGTCCATTCTGTTGCCTCCTTGTAGAGAGCTTATTAAACCCGTGTGCAGGGCAACAAATTTCTTCAACTTTAATTTATCAGCAACATCCAAAGCTAACATATGAACCTTCCTCTGGTCCATTCCAGCATGTGCAATATCAACATCAAGGGTGAATATATCTGCTGCCTGCATCAAAGGATAAATGATATAGCTTGAAGGGTTGCTTTCACTTTCCTTTCTTCCCATAATCGTTAATGCTCTTTTTACCCTTGCTAATGTTAATGCATTTCCTATTTGCAAAACAAGTTTCCAGTAATCGTTGTTGTAAATATTGCTTGCTAGCACATAATTTACTTTACTCTCATCTAAGCCAAGGGAAAGGAATACGCTTTTAAAATAGCCTTTTGCTACTCTCTGAATCCTGTTTAAATCGCCACTCAGTTTTCTATTGACCCATGTATGGTAATCTGCTAAGAATACAGTGGGCTTTATCCCAACTTCGAGCATATCTTTAATTTTTAATGCAGTGGCAAGGCCTGTGCCGAGATGAGCCAAACCCGATATCTCAAATCCAATATAATGCTTTAATTCTCTTCCCTCTTCAAACATTTGCCTTAGCCTTTCTTCAGTCACTATTTCAACAGTTGGCCTTCTCCACATTATTTTCATTTTTTCATCAATGTCCATGCCTGAATAAAGAGAGTATTTATTTAAAAATCATTCTTTTGTCTTTAAGCGATTGCTTGTTAATTTTTTCTTTATTTTTTGGATTTGGGTAGAAGCCTTTAATCACAAACAGCTCTTCAAAAAATAACCTTTTTCTTTTAACAATCTCAAACTCATACATTTCGGATATCAACTTTAACTTTTTATTTAGCTCAGGAGTTGCCGAGCTTAAAAGAAGGTAGAACCTCCCACCTTCATTTAAATGACTTTTAACCTGCTTTATAAACTCAATTATTACTCCATTATCGTTGTATAGATGGGATTCTCTAACTACTTCATCAGGAGGTAAATATGGAGGGTTGAATGCAATGACATCAAATTTTTTACTGATTCTTTCGAAAAGATTTGATTTAACCACATTTACCTTTACTCCATTTTTAGTTGCATTATGAATTATATTTCTAACTGCTCTTTCATCAATGTCAGATGCCCAGACTTCATTTTCAGGGTTATTCATTGCATTCTTTATAGCAATATAACCTGTGCCACTTCCTATATCTAAAATACTTTGTTTTTCATTTGCAACAGCATCTGCTAGCAAAAAGGTATCTTCTGCTGGCTTATAAACCCCTTCAAAAACATCTATAATGATGTCCATAAGTCAACAGCCTTTCTTACTTCATCTAACACTATGATTGTTAAAGGTAAAAGAACTACCAGCAGCCATTCATTAATTGTCAGAGCA
>JALVSQ010000050.1:20700-22562 GCA_027024255.1 Microcaldota archaeon | reverse complement strand
TCAAAGAGTAGAGGAACAGGTTTAAATAATCCTTCTTTATAAACCACAAAAACACAAGGTATTCAATAATTATTGTAAGAATCAGTTCTTTAATCATCTTGACCTTCCCATTATCAACGCTCCTAAAATGCCTGCAAGGGGAAAGCAAAGCATGTTTTCATACTCCTTTACTTCATCTATTTTCTCAAGTTCTATGGTTCTGTTTATTTTCTTTATTTTGAGAACGAATTCAACCCTTTTTAGAGGGTCAGCAGCATCCACAGGTGGATGAGCAGTTAAAGTCATATCTGATTTAATGAAGCGGGGTTTATCAAGAAACTGCATTGTTTCCAGGTCTCTTTTATTGAACAACTCCTTCCTCACAGCATAAACATGGACAACGCTCAGCTTGTAAAATGAAAAGCATTCATTTCCCTTTATAATCTCATAGGCAGGAAAAGGCTCTCCATGAATGAAAAACACATAATCCTTATAATCATCAATGTTTGATATCCTGTAGCACCACTCAACATATTTTTTGTTAACAGGCATTATGTCCGCAAACGCAAGAGATGTTAAGATAAGTGCTAAAACAAGTGCTTTGAGGTTCATGATGTGCTTTAGGATGAAGGTTTTTAAAACTCTTCACTCTATTCATAATAGAGCGGGCAGCAGGCGGCTTCCCGCAAGGGAGGAAGTTCCCCTTACAAGGGCAGGGGGTTAAGCCCCTGGAAGGAGAGCAGAAACGGCACTCTTTACAGGCATATGAGAATGAGGAAACGAGAGCCTGTAAAGAGATGAAACGGCTCCTTCCATGCCCGAAAGAGATGAATGCCGCCTTATAAACAGAAAGGGGGCTACGCTGCCCGCTCGGTGATTGCATGATAGTAAAGGTTAGAGTAAAGCCCAACGCCAGTTCATTTAAAGTTGTTAAAAAAGGGAATGATTACATTATTTATGTGCCTGAAAAGCCCGAAAAAGGAAAGGTGAATGCATTCATTGAATCAAAACTATCAAAGATGCTCGGCTGCAATGTTAGAATAATAAGGGGCTTTAAAAGCAGGGTGAAGCTCCTTGAGGTTGATAAATGGTTTGATGAAGGAGGATGATGTTAAAGCCCTTTTAAAAATACTGTGCAAATCTTCGGAAAAATTGCACAGTCAAGAGTGCAAGATACCCATTATCTAAAATTGTTTCCTTTAAGAAACAAATTTGCCAGGAATTGTTTCCTGAAAGTAAAAAATTTTATTTTGTTGGTAAATTACTATTCCTAAGAAACCATTTATGAAGCCAGTTTGATAAAAGTTTATAAACACTTTCCTTCACAATTTAAAACATGATGAAACAAAAAGACCTGAAACGATCCAAAAAGAATAAGAGGTTAGAAATTCAGGAGAGAGAAAAATAAGAAAGCTCATATTCATAAGGCACGGCGATTATGGAAATGATGGTAGTTTAACAGAAAGTGCAAAGGAGAAGGTAAAAGCCTTAGCCCAGAAACTTAAAGAAGAGTTTGAAAACGAAGGTATTCAAACCATCAGGATAATAACATCTCCTTTAAGAAGGGCAAAAGAAACCGCCTCGATACTAAGTAAAATTCTAAGTGCAAATGTTAAAGTAGATGAAGATGTTGGAAATGAAATGCCGAAGGAAAGGGTTGAGGCTGCTGTAAAAAGACATATGGAAGAGAATGTTGATGCCCTGCTTATAGTAAGCCATCACCCCACAATAAAGGATGCAACTGGCAGAGGCATTGGAAAGGCCGAATCAATAACATTTGAAACAACAAAGGAGGGCTCTCTAACATTAAGTGATTTTGTGAAAGTAAGGGAAGAGGAGGTAAAACATAAAGAAAAGCTCACTTTAACAGATGATGCAAAAGA
>JALVSQ010000050.1:0-20690 GCA_027024255.1 Microcaldota archaeon | reverse complement strand
GTCATAAGCGCCTCTGAGTTAGGAGTAGGTGCAGGTTTGTTTGCATTTGCATTTTCAAATTTAAACAACCCTTATTTATCTCTCTTAAAGGGCATAGCGTCCCTCACTGGACTTGTTTTTACAGCTCTCGGAGCCCTTGGAGGAATGGCCAGTATTGGGATACTTATTCATGACTTTATCTTAAAGAGGGAAAAGGTGTTGGAGGGAAGAGATGAATAAATTTAAATAACCCCTCAATTAATTTTAGCTCATGAAACTCTACAAAATGCCTTTGGAAGAGAGATGGAAAGCACTTGAACAGCTTGTAGATAAAGAGGCTTTAGAGATATTAAAGAAAGATAACCAATTGCCTTTTGAGATAGCAGATAGAATGATAGAAAATGTTATAGGTAGAATCCAGCTTCCTCTTGGCTTATTAACAAACCTCAAAATGAATGGAAAGAAGTACTTGGTGCCTATGGCTGTTGAGGAGCCGTCTATAATAGCAGGAGCAAACAAAGCAACCAAACTAACATTGCCAGAGGGCTTTACTGCTGAGGCTGATGAGAGCGTGATGATTGGCCAAGTTCAGTTAAAAGTTGAAGATGAGAAAAAGGCAATTGAAAAACTGGAAACCTTAAAGGAAGAAGTTGAAACCATCGGAAAGGACCTTTCAAGCGGGTTGGAGAAATACGGTGGTGGATGGAGAGGATGGAGATACATGATGCTCAAAACATTCAGAGGCCCATTTTTACTTATAGAATTCTTGGTAGATGTCAGTGATGCCATGGGTGCAAACACAATAAACACAATAGCAGAATCTCTTGGGTCTTTCCTCCATGAAAAAGATGTTGGTGTGCCAAGGTTAAGAATACTGAGCAATTTAGCAGTTTACAGAAAAGCAAGGGCAAAGGCAGTCTGGAAAAAGGATGTTATAGGCAGGGAAGGTGTTGAAGGTGTTTTAGATGCTTATGCATTTGCCCTCTACGACTATTATAGGTTAGCAACAAACAACAAAGGCATTATGAACGGTATCGATGCTGTTGCTTTAGCAACAGGTCAAGATTGGAGAGCAATTGAAGCAGGCTGCCACACGTATTCAGCAATAACAGGATTCAAGCCTCTTGCCCATTATTATAAGGACAAAGAAGGAAACTTAGTTGGAGAGATTGAAGTGCCTCTTGCTGTTGCAACTGTTGGAGGAGCAACAAGAACATTACCTCATGCAAAGGCATCTTTGAGCATTCTTGGAGTTAAGAATGCAAAGGAACTGGCAATGATAATGGCAAGCGTTGGCTTGGCAAACAACTTCGCTGCTCTCTATGCATTGGCAACAGAGGGCATTCAAAAAGGGCATATGAAATTACATGCAAGGAACATAGCAATAATGGCAGGTGCAAAAACGCCCGAGGAGATTGATGCTGTTGCCAAGAAATTGGCAGAGCTAAAGAATTACTCCCTGGAAAAGGCAAAGGAAGTACTAAAGGAAATAAGAGGGAAAGCATGATATTTGTTGCCTTTATTTTAGCCTTTATAGTTACATTTGCAATCTTGCCATGGTTCATAGACAGGTTGAGTGCAGCAGGTATAGTGGGCAGGGACATGAACAAAGAGGAAAAACCCATCGTTGCTGAGATGGGTGGGTTTGCCGTGTTTATAGGCTTAACATTCTCCATTCTTTTTATCATATTCCTTCAAACATTCAATATATTCGATTTTAATCTGAACTTTGTGAACGTATTGGGTATTCTGCTCACTTTAAGTTTTCTCTCAATCATAGGGATAATAGATGATTTGCTTGATATTCCTCAGGTTGTAAAAGCACTTATTCCCATGTTTGCATCAATTCCTTTGATTGCATTAAAGGCAGCAGGCAGCACTGTTGTAACAATTCCTTTCATAGGAGCAATAGACTTCGGCATTTTTTACATACTTGCAATAATACCCCTTGCAATAACAGTCTCAGCAAACCTGACAAACATGCTTGCTGGCTTTAATGGGATGGAGTACGGTATGGCTCTGCCCATGTACTTCTTTGCATTTTTGTTAGGATTAATTTACTCAAAAGTTGAACTTCTCATTTTCTCTTTAGCCATGCTCGGTTCTTCATTGGCCTTTCTATTCTACAATTTTCCAAAGGCAAAGGTATTTCCAGGAGACATAGGGACATTTCTCATAGGTGGTTTGTTAGCCTCCTTGCTTATCGTTGACAACATGGAGAGTTATGCCATTGTTTTTATTCCTTACATAATTGATTTTGTGATAAAAGCAAAGAATGGCTTTCCGAGCAAGGGCTGGTGGGGTATTGTTAAAGAAGGCAAACTCTACGCTCCTGAAAAGCCTGTTGGTTTAGCCCAATGGATGATGAAGGTGTTTAATGGAATTGAAGAAAGCCATTTAACAATCACATTCGTTATGGTTCAATTAATAATCTCCTCAATTGCATTTATGCTTATAACATCATAATGGTTTAAATAAGTTATTAACATAAGCCCTCACATGAGGCTTTACGAAAGAATAATGGAGCTTGCATTCACAAGGTTAATATTTTACCCGAGCAATGAAGTTTATGGAGCAACAGCAGGCTTTTATGACTTTGGCCCTGTTGGAATCTTAATAAAGAAAAAAATCATAGAGGAGTGGAGAAAAACATTCATAAAAAAATATGGATTTTATGAGGTTGAGGGCTCCATAGTAACACCTGAAATTGTGTTGAAGGCAAGCGGCCATGTTGATGAATTTACTGATCCTGTTGTTGAATGCCAGAACTGCAGGGCAAAGATAAGGGCAGATAAGTTGCTTGAAGAAAAAGGCATTACTTTCGAAGGATTGGATGATATAAAGGAAAAAATAAAAGATGTTAAATGTCCAAGATGTGGAAAACCACTTGGAGATAATGTTTATTTAATCAACTTAATGTTCCCCACAAATATAGGTTATGATGGCTTAAAAGCATTTTTAAGGCCTGAAACTGCCCAGAGTATATTCACTTCCTTTATAAGAAATTTCAGGAATTTAGGTGGAAAACTGCCTCTAATTATTGCTCAGGTAGGTAAAAGTTTCAGAAATGAGATAAGTCCAAGACAGGCCCTTGTAAGACTGAGGGAATTCACGCAGATGGAAATTGAGTACTTCTTTGACCCTGAAAAGCAGAATGATGAGGTGCTCTACAATGAGGTAAAAAACAAGAGATTCAGAATAAAGTTAAGAGGAGAAGACAACCCGCGGTTTATCACAGTTGAAAAGTTCAAAGAGAAGGTAATGAACAACGATGCCATGGCGTTCTTTCTTGCCAGGGAATGGGAGTTTTACACCTCTCTGGGCTTAAACCCTGAAAGGATGTGGTTCAGGCATTTAAGCGAAGAGGAAACTCCCCATTATTCAAAAGGAAACATAGATTTAGAAGTTGAGACAAGCTATGGTATTGTTGAGATAGCTGGCAATGCTTATAGAACAGACTATGATTTAAGGAGACATCAGGAATTCTCAAAAAAGAGTTTTGAAGTTAATATTGGCAAGAAATTTATCCCTCATGTGGTTGAGGCATCTATGGGTGTAGAGAGGCTGTTCTTCTGCTTGCTTGAACATTCTTATAGGCCTAAAACCAAAGAAAAGGAATGGGAGTGGTTTGATTTAAACCCGAGGATTGCTCCTTACGAAGTGGCTGTCTATCCTCTTGTAAAGAAAGATGGATTGAGCGATATTGGAAAGAGTATTGCTAAATCATTGAGAGAAGAGTTTGATGTTTATTACAGAGAAACAGGAAGCATAGGTAGAAGGTATGCAAAAGCAGATGAAATTGGAGTTCCTTATGCAATAACCATTGACTATCAAACAAAAGAGGACAACACAGTGACGATAAGGTACAGGAATGACGGAAAGCAGGAGAGAGTTAGCATTAATAATTTAGTTGATAAGATAAAGCAGAATTTAAAAGAGGGGAAAAGAAAGGTTGAGTAACCAAACATTTTTAAACAAGTCCAGACTAATGGGTTTTATGGCTAAAAAAATACAGATGAAAACAAGCAGTAAGGCAAGTAGTAAGCAAGACGAGAAAAAACCAGATGAACCAAAGGAGGAAAAGAAGGTAAGTGTAAAAACAGGTCCAAAAACTGAATCATTTCAGGAGGAAAAGGACCCTGCTATTGCTGCCTTGATTGCTATTGGAGGCGGGCTTCTCTTAGGTTTCCCAGGCGGTGGATACATCTACCTTGATAACATAAAAAGAGGTTTGATATATGGAGGAATCAACTGGGTTCTCTGGGGGCTTATCATAATTGGATACTTTGCTGCTTCAATTATTACAATGGGTTTAGGAGGTTTTGTCTGCCTGCCTGTATTCATACTCCCATTGCTCTATGTTGCCTTAGTAACCTACGACACATATCTGTATGCAAAAGGTGAAAAGCCAATCCTTCCTGAAATCTAACAGACTTTTAAACCTTTAACTTTTTTACATGTCCGTGGATAGAGTAATTGAATACTGCATAAAAGAACTGCTCAAAGGCAGAAAAGACTTAGAGAAAATAAAAAAAGAGGCTGCCTTATTGTTTAAATCAAAAAGAATTCCTAAAAACTCAGAGATATTGAAAGCATTTCCAGAGAAGAAGTTAAATGCACAAATATTAAAAGTTCTGAAAAGAAAGCCTATAAGAACATTATCAGGCGTTTCTCCTCTTGCAGTAATGGTAAAGCCAGGTGGCTCATGCAAGTGGAACTGCATCTATTGTCCTTTTACAGGCAAGGCACCAAAGAGCTACACAGGCAATGAACCAGCAGCATTAAGAGCAAAAGCATTAAACTTTGATCCAAAAATGCAGGTGAGAGCAAGGTTAAATCATTATAAAATCCAGGGCCATCCAACAGATAAGATAGAAGTAATCGTCATGGGTGGCACTTTTTTAGCAATGGATAAAGGATACAGAAGATGGTTTATAAAAAGCATATACGATGAGCTTAACAGGAAAGTGAGCAGAAACATCCCTCATGCAAAAAGAATAAATGAAAAAGCAAAGCACAGGGTTGTTGGATTAACACTTGAAACAAGACCTGATGTTTGCGGAATTAAAGAGATAAATGAAAGCCTTTACTATGGAGCCACAAGAATGGAGCTGGGCGTGCAACATCCTGATGATAAAATTTACAGGATAATAAAGAGGGGCCACCTGACAAAGCATGTTGTAAATGCAACTGCATTGCTTAAAGACAGTGCATTCAAAGTTGTCTATCATATAATGCCTGGATTGCCCGGAAGCAATAAAAAGAAAGATATCGAGATGGTGAAAAAGCTCTTCTCTGACCAAAGGTTTATGCCAGACATGCTTAAAATATATCCAACACTTGTGATTCCAGGCACAGAACTTTATGAGATGTATAAAAGAGGTGAATATAAGCCCCTTACTGCTGAGGAAGCAAGAGATTTGATTGTTGAGATGTATAAGTATGTGCCTTATTTTGTAAGAATTATGAGAATACAGAGGGATATCCCAAGCAATCTTATATTTGAAGGAGTTAAAAAGAGTAATTTAAGGCAAATGGTTGAAGAAAAGTTAAAAGAGGAAAACATTGATGTAAAGGAAATAAGGTTCAGAGAAGCAGGCATACTTAAAAAGCAGCTAACAAAACCAGAGATGTTTGTAGAGGAGTACAAAGCAAGCAATGGTAAAGAATTCTTTATAAGTTTTGAATCAAAAGACAGGGATGTTCTTTACGGCTTCATAAGGCTCAGAATCCCCGGAACGCACACATTCAGAAAAGAAATCGATGAAAACACTGGTTTAATAAGGGAACTGCATGTATACGGTAGTGAAGTAAGTATAGGTAAAAAGGGCATTATTCAACACAAAGGGCTTGGGTCAAAGCTGTTAAAAGAAGCGGAGAGAATAAGCAAAGAACAGGGAATGGACAAAGTATTGGTAATATCAGGTTCAGGGGTAAGAGAGTATTACTTTAAAAGAGGTTACAGGAGAGATGGTCCTTATGTTTCCAGAAGAATATGAAGAAGCATTTAATTTAGTAAAAAAGTACTGCAAATCACCAAGCCATGATGTCTGGCATGCTTTCAGGGTCTTTAATCTTGCTATGAGAATTCAGAAAGCAGAAGGAGGGAACAAAAAGATTATAGCTTATGCCAGCATTCTCCATGACATTGCAGATAGAAAGGTCCTCGGAGAGGAAGGACTAAAGCTCATCGAAGAATTCCTTAAACAAAAGGTTAGTGATAAAGAAAGAGAAGAAATAATAAGGATAATAAAAAGCATGGGCTTCAAAGGAGCCCTGGAAAAGGAGGCTTTTAAAACTATTGAGGAAGCAATTGTAAAAGATGCTGACAAATTAGATGCAATAGGAGCGGTAGGTATTGCAAGGGCCTTTACATACGGTGGAGAGAACCAAAGATTAATATTTGACCCGAATGAAAAAGTTAAGCTCCACAAAAACAGAGAAGAATATTTGACCTCAACAACATCAACAATCAACCATTTTTATGAAAAATTGATTCACTTAAAAGGTAAGCTGTTTACAAAAACTGCAAAAGAAATTGCAAGCAAAAGGCATGACTTCTTAATCTTGTTTCTTGAAGAATTTTTCAATGAATGGTGGAACAATGATTGAAGAAATACTGAAATTGCATGCAGAAGAGATTGGCAAAGTGAAGGAATGCTTAAAAAACATCGAAAAAATAAAGATTGACCCCCTGCTGTTCTCAGGCACTGTTGGTGCAGTTGATTCAGGATTTTACAGTGTAAGATTGGGCAGGATGGTATTCATGAGAATCAAGGTCAGAGGAGTTATGTTCTCCTATAAAAATGGCAAGGTTGTAGGCTACGAAAGAATTGGAAATGGGTTTGAGAACTTAACTCTCTACATTGAAGAGGAAGAAGAGCAGGATACAATAGCTATTGAAAGAATAAAAAGAGAAATTGATATGGCTGTAAAGCTAAAGGACAGGGTTGACTTATTACTTTTCGATGGTTCATTCCTGAAAATAAAAAAGAGATTCGGGAATGTGCTGAAAGGCATTGATGATTTTGCTGTTGGCATAGCAAAGAATTCATCAAGTCAATTGCTTACAAAAAAATGCAACACTTACATAGGCGACCAAATAGCTCTGAATTACTTGCTAAAAGAAGGAGAAAGCACGAGGCCGATGGTGGTTGATGGATTAAGGGTTGCTTATGCAAAGTTCGGTGATAACCTGCCTGTGAGAATTGAAGGGAAGGAATATGATTTAAATGTGATAGGTTCTTTATGCGGAAGGAAGTATGGTTATCCTTTTATCTTAACAGAAGTTGATAGAATAGCAAGAATAAGAAAAGCAGATGTTATTGATGTTAAAAGGAGCATCAAAAAGCTGAAATTCACAAGAAGGCTTAGATAAAGTATTTTAAATGTAAAGTTAAAATTAACATTATGTTATCAAAACAGGATATACTGGAAGCAATAAAAAAAGGAGAGCTAAGCATTGAGCCGTTTATAGAAGATAATCTGGGGCCAGATAGCCTTGATGTTAGACTGAGCAATAAACTTCTTGTATCGAGGAACATAAATAAAGTCATTGATCCAAAAAATCCCGTGAATTACTGGGAAAGGATTGAGATAAGTAAAGGATTTATGTTGATGCCCGGACAGTTTGTTCTTGGCTCAACCATAGAAAGGTTAAGCTTAGGAAGAAACATAGCAGCTCAGATTGAAGGTAGAAGCTCTATCGGCAGGCTTGGCATCATGGTTCATGTTACAGCAGGTGTTATCCATGCTGGCTTTGGGATTAAAGAACCTTCATCTGTAACACTTGAAATTTATTCAGTTAATCCAAACCCTGTTATGATATATCCTGGGATGAAGATTGCCCAGCTTGCCTTTTTTAGATTGGAACATGGTGTTGAGAAGGGTTATGATGAACTTAAAGGAAGTAAATACACAAATCAGAAAGAGCCCTTACCCCCTAAACCTATTTGATCAGGTGCAGGGGGTGGGATTCGAACCCACGAACCCTAATGGGACTGGGTCCTAAACCCAGCGCCTTTGACCGCTCGGCCACCCCTGCTGAATAAACAAAATAAAGAAGGATTTAAATTCATTCTTCATAAACAATGTTGCCCTCTGCTATAACTGTTTTTACTCTACTACTTAAATCAAATGGATCTCCACTCCATATTAAGAGAGATGCTTTTCTACCCTTCTTTATTTCTCCTAAATCATTTAAGCCCAGTATTTTAGCATTTTTATAAGTTAATATGCTCAGAGCCTCTTCCTTAGAATAGTTTGTTCTTAAAAAGTGCCTCAATGTTAAAGGAAGTGTGTACTGCATTATGACTGGATGGTCACTCATAAGTCCAAACTCAATACCGCTTTCTTTTAACAGCTTAACATGCCTCCAGTTTTCATGCTTTAACTCAACCTTGTAAGGAAATGAGTCTAACGGCCCATAAACAACAGATATGCCCTTTTTTGCTAATTCCCTGTAAACCTCAACTCTATAAACATCCATTGTATGCTCAAATGTAAACTTTAAATTGTAATTCTTTGCAAATTTCAGGAAAGCATATACATCATCTTCTTTATGCACATGCACCCTGAGTTTTTCTTTGCCTTTTATTATATCTCTTATGACCTCCTGCTCAGGATTCAACTCAGGCTTCTTCTTTTTAAGCTCTATGACTACTTCTCTAAAAGCCTTTCTCAATAAAGCAAATACACCCATCCTTGTGCTTGGCCTTGTTCCTTTCCATTCAGTTGTTGACCTTGGGTTGTAGCCTATGGCCATCTTTATACCTGCATCTTTTACATAGGCTTCCTTTATATTTTTAGCAAAATTTTTGATGATGACGGCTTTACCTCCTATTATATTACCGCTTCCAGGCAGAACGCAGGAATAAAGAATGCCGCTCTCAATTGAGAATTCGAAGCTTTTATCATCCATGTAAATGGAATCAAGTGCATTTGTTAAAGTAACGATGCTGTCCATCTGCTCGTTGCTTTCGCTCTCTTCGCTTGGCTCCCCTGCCCTTTCCATACCTATATGGCTATGGGCATCTATAAAGGCAGGTGTTAAAAACTCAGCCTCAATTGTTTCACCTTTTATCTTTGATTTGCTCACATTCACTATTTTATGTCCTTTAATTTCCACATACACATTCTTTTGAAATCTTTTGCCGTCATGCATCATCTTTGCTTTTATTATCATGGTTTGTTTGTTTTAACAATGGTTTTTAAAGGTAGGGTTGTTTGGGGAGGTAGTAGATCTTCAACAGATTATAACAAAATATTCACCATTCTTATAAGAAAATATGCGATAATTCCCACATAATCACACAGATTTTTAAAAACCTTGTGATTATCTTTAACAATAATCACAAACTTTAAATGTTTGTTATAGGCTTTTTCTACTGTTCTAAGGAGAGTATAAATACCCAATGCTTAGATGGGCCCGCCAGGATTTTCACACAGGTTCAAATCCCTTCCATTGCTTCGCAATGGAGCCTACTGTTTTAAGGAGAGTATAAATACCCAATGCTTAGATGGGCCCGCCAGGATTTGAACCTGGGATCTCCACCGTGTGAGGGTGGCGTCTTAGCCAGCTCGACTACGGGCCCTTAAAGAGTTTCACAGAGCTTATTTAAACATATTCCATCAAAAAATTTAAGAATGCTTTACTATCTTTATGAGGAACTTGTTGAAAAAATAAAAAATGCAAAGGGAAAGGTTAAGCTAAGCTTTGATTTAGGCCTTACATTTAAAGAGTACGAAGCAGAAAAGCTGAAAGAGGAGTTAAATGATGTGTTGAATAAGGTTAAAGGAAGGGTTGTCCATGTTTATGATGGCAAAAGATTGTTTAAACTGGCAATTTATTCAAAGCATTATTACGCCCTTGTTATGGAAAAAGGATTTCCTATTTTAGAAATAGATGGAATAAGAATGCATGTATTCGCAAATAATCCGTTTGAGTATGCAAAGAAGGTGGTTAGCAATTTAAACATAAAGGGAAAATATATTTTAGAAACATGCTTTGGCCAGGGATACATAACAAGACTTTTAAGAGATGCAGAGAAAGTGATAAGCTACGAGATAAGCAAAGAGGTTTTAGACATAGCCGAATGGAACCCTTATTCAAAGCACCTTTTTAATGTTGAAAACATTGAGATAAGAGAAGGAGATATCAGCATTGAAATACCAAAGATTAAAGAGAAGTTTGATGTTATTGTGCATGACCCACCAACAATAAAGGTGGCTGAAGATCTTTATTCATCAAGCTTTTATGAAAAGCTTTACAGGGTTGCAAAGCCAGAAGCGTTACTCTATCACTACATAGGCAACCCTTTCAAAGTTAGAAATGCTAATATAAAGGAGAGAATAATAAAGAGATTGGAAAAAGCAGGCTGGAAATTAATAAAAAGTTTGGATGAGGTTCAGGGTTTACTTCTTCTTAAGAAATGACCTTGCTTCTCCAACAATTTCAAAGAAGTTAATCTCATCAGCTATTTTCATTGATTCTTCAACCATGCCTTTTTCCCTGACAGACTCAGCAAGCTCTGCAACTCTGTCCAATCCTGAAACTACACCTTCTCTGTCCTTATCTTTCAGTGCTTTCATTAATTTTCCTTTAATATCTCTCATTTCCATTCCAATGATTTCCTTCAATTGCTCAAATTTTCTCTTTGATTTTTCATAATCTTCCTTATTTGCTAACACAATAACAACATCTCCTTGACTCTTTTTTAGCTTTGCAAAAAGGTTTTCTTTTGTTGTTAAAACAAGGCCAATACTCTCAAAATTGGCTTTCAGATTTTTTGTAATATGATTAAAAGCATCATCCAGTAAGTTTTCTTTATCTCCTATGAGCACAATAGAGGGATTAACAATACCCTGTAAAGCAGCCCTATCTAATGCTCTTTTTATTCCCATTCTCACAGAGCTTATGGGCAATCTCGGGTCAATAAAGAACATTGCCTTCTGCAAACTTATTTTAGGCTCAACCTTTCTAAACTGATTAAATGACTTTGCCCTTGAAGATTTAGATACTTCTTTCCTTGCTAACATGTTATCACCAATAATAACAGTGTTTAGAAATGTTTAAAAATGTTGCTATTTCAAAACATTTAAAATACATTTGGCTGACTATTTCTTTATGAGCTGGAAAAGGCAGAAAATAGCAATGCCCACAACCATGGCAGGTATTCTTGGCTTAAGCCCTGATGAAGAGGTAGGGGGAATAAAAATAGAGCCCAAAACATTCCTTGTTGGCACGCTCATATTCATATTCATAATAAAGGTCCTGCACTATGCATTAGACTTTATCCCCAATAAATAAGACCTTTCTTTTATCCTGCTCTGCTTTTCTTAGGTCCCTGACAAGTGTTGAAACCTCTTCAATTGGCCTTATATCTCCTTCCTTAGTAAGGATATAAACATCGTGCTTTTTCACAATACTTGGAGGCTTTGAAACAAGCAAATGCTCATTTTCTTTAACAACCTTAAAGAGCCTCCTCTCGCGAAGTCTTTTTGCTAACTCGATGCCCTGCTCAACCATCTTATCAAGCACAAATTCATCGCCTTTAAGCAAATCATCAAGAGAGAGGTTCGCCTCTTCAAGACTTTTAAACAGCATTTCCTTTATAATTCTAACAGTCTTGTGCAGGTAAACGGCATTAAACATCATGAACCTGCCTATAAAAAACGATTCAACAGCCTCTATTGCAGATTCCTTAATGCATATCCTTCCATCAACAAGCCTTAAACTATCTATGAGAATATCATCTTCAATTATGCCATAAGCAACCCCTGTAAATAAAGCGTCTCTCTTCAAATAATCCATCCTATCTGCCCCGAGTGAAAAACTTATGAGTTTTTCCTCAATGCTGTTCTTCAACTCGTTGAGAGTGAAATTCTCTGCAATGACATCTTTTATCTCTGAATTGTTAATTATGTACCAGCCCAGCTCCTCATGATTGTTGAAGCCAAATTTTTTAAGCAAAAATTCACCGTCATGAGAAAAGGCAACATGGCCTATATCATGGATCAAGCCTATGAGCCTTGCCTTCTCAACATCTAAATTGAGTATTTTAGCCATTCTGCCAGCAACATGCATTGTTCCCAGGGAATGCTCGAATCTCGTATGCATGGCCCCGGGATAAACTAAATAAACCAGGCCGAGCTGCTTTATCCTCCTGAGCCTTTGGAACTCTGAGCTGTCAATTATCTTTTTTTCAGCATTGTTTATGTTTATGATGCCATGCAAGGGGTCCTTTATCCTCATTTAAACCAGCTCAAACACTCCTTTTTTTACCTCAACGAGCTCCCCTCTTTCTGCTAAAACCCTCAAAACAACATTTGCCAGCTTTTCATCGATGTTTAAAGCATTTGCTATCTCTTCAACATGCATTGCTCCATTTTTAAGTAGTTTAATAACCTTTGGACTCAGTTTATTAAAGAGGGCCTTCTCTATCATATAAACCTTTCCTTCAAAAGAGGAAACAGCCATAAACTTTGCAAGTCTTGGCTCCCTTTTAATAAGTCTATTCAAAGAGCTCTGGTCAACTATTACATAACCCTTTGAAATATCAACAACTGCTTTAGTGGTTCTCTCCTTCAATTTGTTGTAGAGCTCATCAGGAAAACCAATTCTCTCTATCTTCCCCTTTCTGGATATTCTGACAATGCCCTTATCTCTTAAAAAGTAAAGTGTTTTCACCTCGTTTTCACCTAAAACCTTTCTTATGTAATTTATTGTCCTTTTTTGATAAGGCAGGAGAGAAACCTGCCAGAGTAAATCTAAGTGTTGCTTGATGAGCTCTTCTTTTGAAGGTCTTTTAAAGTTGGCAATTAGATAATAGCCATCTTTTAACTTAAACATCTCTGCGCCTTCCAGCTCCTTTGCAACCTCAAACGGAATCTCAATGAAAAACCTGCCTTTTGATTTTACTATTTTGATTTCCACAGCTTAATTTGAGCAGGCATATTTTTATGGTTTATGCTTTCAACTCTTTAACCCTCTCCTCAAATTCTTCAAGAGTTAATAACAGTACATTGTTTGTAACTGCATAAAACCTTAATCTCTGGGCTCTTGGGTCTCCTGTGTTAAGACTCATGTAAAACTTCCTCTTTTCCTCGTTTGAAGAGAAGAGGATTACAACAACCCCTTTATCTATGAATGAAGGTGCATTCTTGAGTATAAACTCCCTTTCTTTCGGGTCATAAATGAATACATAAAATTCTGTCCAGCCTACTTTTAATTTAACATGGTATCCTTTTCTTCTTTGAAGCTTTGTGAAGGGAATTGCCCTCTCAACACAGATGTCCCTTATTCTTCTATAAAGGGCAAGCTGCTTTATGTCAAAGCCTGAGTCCTTCTCCCATCTTTTGAGTCCATAGTAATCCCCATAACCAACAATAATGCCTTTTTGCTTCAGCTTTTCAAGTATGTACTGCACATTGAAATCACTTGCATATATTGGACTTCCATTGTACGTCATCATCCTGAAGCCTCTCCTTATCTCATCTGTTGTTAAAGGAGTGTACTCCCATTTATACATTTCGTTTACTTTCTCAATCACATCAACAACCATTCTTGTATTGATAGGTATCTTTATTGATTCAATGGGTGGAAAGTCAGGAATATCAATGTAAAAGATTTCCTCCTCTTTTTTAACAAAGAAAACGCCAAATCCGTATATAAGGGCTGATAACGTTAATAAAATAAGGTTAGGGCCACTCAGCAATCGCGCAAAATCAGTTCTTGGAGAAACAACAACATCAACATCGTACTTTGTTGGACCTATGTAAACCTCAAATGTGTGTTTACCAACAGGCAAAGGACCTCCAAAGAACTTTTCAACGTTAAAGTCAATCTGCCTGACATTTCTAAAAACTGCTTCATCTCCTTTAAATACTATCTTAACCTCGTTTATCCTGACAGGCTTTCCATTAACAAAGAATGAAAACTTCACAACAGGGTCTTTAATAGAAGGTTTTGCCTCAACTTCAAACTCGCCAAGCTCCACATAACTAACATCTAAAATATTCCCTTTATCATCAACCACCTGAATTAAATAGCCTCCTTTCTTCAAAGAAGGATTCATGTAGTTGAAGAAAACCTGCGTTCCTGGTTGGACAATGCCTGAAGGTGTTGGCTTAACAACATCAACAACATTACCTTCATCGTCTATAAAGTTAATAGCCACCTTGGCCTGTTCTCCTTCTAAATAAAGCTCAAACAGTTCCTGAGCTTTTGATATTGAAAATGGAACAAGCACAGGCCCTCTCTCACTGTAGAGCTGGCCTGGATAAAACTTAAACCCATATCCACTTATGTAATACAATGAAAACTTATCTCCATTTGAGGCATTCACAACATTAAGTACATACATCACATCATCTTCAGATGGAGGAGATATGTAATAATCAACCTCTTTCCTCACCTTTGACTCAGAAGTATCTCTTATCTCAACCCAGTGGAGGTCATCGATTACTGTAAGGAGGTCATGAGCAGCATCCCTTCCATTTTTCCAGCCTATATCAAGAGGTACAGGAAGTATGACGAACTTTGATTTACCGATTGAAAGAACTGTGTAAAAATTTCTGTATAAATCAATATTCTCAACTTTGTATGGGGTTGTTGATATAAGCTTTAGGCCCTGAGGTACCACATCAGTTAGAGGTTGAAAATTTACCTGTCTCTCTATCCAGAACTCCTTTGAAGATTTTACACTTCCCTTTTCATCAATCTCTGATGTGGGGGTATGTCCTATATAAAAGATGTACCATGTTTTCTTCTTGCATGTCTCATTCAAAACTTCGAGAAATCCTTCTGGAGGATATCCATTGGGCACTATCAATATAGAACCTGTTGGAACTGATGGGAGGTCCTTAACATCTACAATGGATGTAGAGAAGCCCCTTTGTCTAAGCCCATACAAAAGAGATGACAAAAATTCATCGTAATTTTTTCCTGAATCATAGAGATGCCCTTTCAACACATACACATTTGTAGAAACAGGATAAACAGAACTCATGCTCTCTAAATAAGTTGTTGCATTCTCACTAACAGTTATGTTAATCCTTTGGATTATAGCATGTTCTCTCTCAACTCTGTTGCCATAATCCCCAAAAATAGATGAAAGAAGTGTTGCATGAACAACTGGCCTTTCATATTCAATAGAGCCATAGGCATTCAAAAGCCACATCAAATAAAGGATGGGACCAAACAAAAACACAAGGCCAAGCATTATCCAGATGCCTATAAGTATTTTATCCCTTGGGATTGAAAAACTTATCTTTTTCCTGGTTAATAAGCTTATTATGTTTGTCAATGCTTTTTTAACTCTCTCTACAGGGGTTGGCTCTCTTACTCTAAATTTTTTTATGACTTTGTAAGGCCTTGAAACGCTAAACTTCTTCATTAACTCACCTGGGATTTATATAATTCTCATCAACCAGTTCTTTCAAAAGCTGGGAAACCTTTGTCTCAGGCACATTGAAAACTCTGGCGAACTCCTCAATGTCTATTTCTCCATCATGCTCTTTTATCCATGTTATAATCTTTGACTTCAGCAACTCATCTGGATAAGTTTCATACTCTTTAAGCTTTGCCCTGCACTCAGTTAGCTTTGTAGTTGTTTCATAAAGCTTTGTAGATATTTCTTCCTTTGACTTAAGGCAATTCTCAAGTTTTGCCTCAAGTTCTGATATTTTATTCTTTAACTTGTCATTCTCAACATATAAAGCCTTTGAGTCCTTTGGAATGAGTGAAATCATGTCCTGCAAAGCTAACTCAACTGTATTTAGTAAAGCCTCAACATCTATATCATAAAGACCTGATACACTTGTGATTATTGGGAATGCCTTTCTAAGCACTGTCCATCTCCTTACTGATGGAGGAACATTTTCAGGTATGACATAATCAACTGTTATGCCATCTTTTGAAAAATTTATTATAAAAAACTCCTTTGGCTCTCTGTTTATATCAAGCTTTTCAATATAAGCAATTGAAACCCTGTCCTTTGTTTTGCCAACCAAAACTTTTTTGAACTGGTTCAGCTTTTTAGCAACACTTGCTAAACTTGCTTTTAACTTGGCACTTATCTTAATTGAACCTGCTTCCATTATTTCTTCCTCCTTCTTTGTTTTTTACCCAGGGATACTGGTTCCTCTTCAATAGCAGGAACATATTGGGTTATTGCAAGTATAAAGAGCAGGGCTGATATAATGATGGATAAAAGCAATCCGCTCAAAGCCTTACCTATATCCAGGGAAAGCAGGGGCAAAGCAAATGTAAGCAATAGAATTATAACGCTTATACCACCTACAATCATAAGGTTCGTTTCAAACTTCTTCCTCTTCTTTTTATAAGCTTCAAGGTTTTCCTCGCTAACAAACAATTCATTTCCTTTTAGCTGGCCCAATCTCTTCTTTATAGCTCTAAGCACTTCTATGATTTTATCTTCTTTAACCCTGTAAGCCTTACCCCCTTTTATCTCCTTTCCTGTTATAATATCAACCTTCATTTCAATCATCCTCCAGAATCAATTGGTTTATTTCTCCGCTCCTTCCTTCCTTTTTAAAGTCTGCCTTTGTGAATATGTTTATAATTGTTGTATCATCAATTCCAAGTTCTTTCAAAAAATTGCTTATCTGCTTTCTTTCAACACCGTATCTTTCAAGGGTTATAACTAAATTAACAACATCCAGCCTTCTGCTGTTTCTCTCAAACAATGCTGAGACAGATTCAACCTTTTCTTCACTCAATCCCATACTTCTCAATTTTCTTCTTAAAGCATCCTTTCTAATAGATATACTTTTTGCCATAAAATCACCCTCAACAACATCTTTAAGCTCAATAAAGTAATCTTTAATAGGCTCCTCTCCCTCAATTCTTTTCAACACAAATGTTTGAGGAAATCTCTCAGGTGTGTGAAAGGCTATGTTTATAGCTGCTTGCCCAACACCGAAGCCAACAATCTTTTCTCTTATGTAATCACTGAAGTTAAGTGTGCCTTGAAGGTAATCAAGATATTGCTCAAACTTAATTTTAAGTATGAATGTTGTTCCTACATTGCTGAATATAACCTCGCTTATATCCGTTGGGTTCTGGCTTGCAACAATTAAACCGAAGTTATACTTTCTACCCTCTCTTACTATCATTACTGCATCGCTATTCTCATCTTTACTTATCTTCCATGCCTCATCTAACACAGTGATTAACCTTAATCCTTTCTTCTTTCTCCATCCCACCTTTCTCATTTTCTCCTTTATGAATTGAAGGATTGTTAATGCTCCTAATGCTCTTAAATTCTCATCAGGCAAACCACTCAAATCAATATCCACCAAACCAGATGAAACAATCTCATCAAGAGGAACAGTGCTTTTATTAGCAAAGAAATCCTCTCCTGGCCTCGTAAACCTTCTGAGCCTGAATATAGCATTTTCAAGCTCAGCAGGGAACTCATATGTGCCGAGCTGTGCTTTTTCTTCCAGAATCCTTAAAACATCTTTTAATGTTGGGGGTTCAAGGGGCCTACCAAGTTCATCCTTTTGCTCAACTGAATCCATCTTAAACTTTGCTTGAATGTATGCTTTCTCAATTGCCTCCTCAGTAAGCCTTTTTTGTTCAGGATACTGTCCAATATCAGTCAATACTTCTAAAGCCCTTATAACCTGCTTTATTCTATCGTAAGGCTTCATGCCTCCTAAATCAAGCAGGTTTATGTAATTGCCCTTTCCAAGGCTTATGATTTTACCTCCTGTTTCAAGAACCCAGTCTTTGTATTCACCTGCCCAATCTATGATAACAGCATTTGTATTCCATACAAAGCTTGCCCTTGTAAGAAATGTCTTTATAAAGTAGGATTTACCACTACCTGTTATTCCAACAATAGCTATATGGGGATTCGTTATAAGGTTATAATCCCAGTAAAAGGGCACATTTAAAGCTTCTGTTCTGCCAACATATATGCTATTGGTTGGGTCTCTAAAAAGCATGTGCATTGGAGGCTCAGGAGGATGAACTAATATGTTTCTTCTTGCAAGCTCAACATTTGATAGCTCAACAAGTGTTAGCTTTGTTGGCATTATAACGCCCTCTTTTCCTTTTCTGTTTGAGCCTCAAGCTCCTCGGGTGTTGTAGGCATGAACTTCTCCCATTCAAATACTTTAAGCATTTCATCAGCAGTAAGGAAATCCACCTCTGCATTCAATGAGTTCGAGAGCAGTGTTATGAGTTCATTTCCTTTTGCCTTTGCCTTCGCTATTGCCTCCTCTTTCGTTATGCCCACCTCAGTGACCATTGCGTATATGACAACCTTCATAGGCCTCATTCCAAGTGTTAGCTTATCTATCTGCGAAGACCAATAGGCCACCTCTCTTTCAAGCCTTTCAAGCCTTAGAACATCGGGCTCTGCCTTTTCTCTTTCCTTCTGCAACCTTAACTGAGCCTCTGCTTTCTTTGCCTCAAGTTCCTTTCTCTTCTCTGTTACATCAACTGAATGCATCATGTAGCATATCTTAACAACCTTCTTGAAGTTTGCCATTGCCCTTTCAAAAAACTTGTTGTAAGCCATAACCTCCTCATTCGTTTTTTCAAGAGAGGATTCATATATCTTTATGCCCAAAAAAACACTGGCATAGTATAAATCTTCCACTTTCTTAACAACAACATCCTGAGAAGGAGGGATCTCATACCCTGTATCTGTCATAACAACAACATTTGACATCTGGGTTAATGCTGGAACTATAATGTAGCCGTACTTAAGCAACGCAACAGCAGCAATTACACCTATAAATGTTAGTATGCTTCCAAAAAGGCTCAAAAGTGTTCCTCCAAATGTGGCACTGAGCAAAACACCCAGGGCTCCAACACCTATTGCAGCATACGCCAGCTGCTTATCAGAGAATGTTGCCATTTGAACACCTACGGAGATTGGAGAGCAAGTCTTTTTATACTTTATGTAATAATGCACAACCATCTATGTTTTTAAATATTCCAATTAAATATGGGAGTGATGAAGCAAAGTGAAATTGAGCATTTAATCTCACTAACATTTGACAGCGATCCTGAGGTGAGAAAAAAAGCAGCATTAGAGCTCGCAAAATACGATGATCCCGGGGTTATTTTAGCACTGCTTGAATTAGCAGGAGATAAAAACAAAGAAGTTGCTGAAACAGCCAGGAAAATTTTGAATGAGAAGAAGGAGAAAGACCCTCAGATAAAGCCATTAACTGAATTGTTTGAAGGAGTCAATTTCTCAGGTATTGAGGAAGAGAAGGTAAGCTCTGATGAATCAAAGAAAAAGATTCTTGAGCCCATTGAAAAAGCATTCGTTAAAGCTCTCGGAAAAGAGAAGGCAAAAAGATTGATGCCCAAATTGATGCCAAAGCTCTTCAAAGCTTACTCATCTCACGAGAAAAAATTCCAGACGGCAATTACTCAGTATCTTGAGACGATAGGTGAGGAGACAGAGCCAGCCATAGAAATTGAAGAAGTGGGCACAGGAGAAAATGTTGATATTGCAAGGGAGGCCATGCTTGTTGAAGTTGATGACCTCTTCACAATTGAGGAAAAAAAGTTGATTGAGGAAACTGCTCCATCATTTTTCAGAATGCTTTACGATGTTATGCTTTTAAGTGGTGGTGATGAAAAAGCATTAAACGCCCAAGCAAAGAAGCTCAAGAAGTTCTTAGAAAGCCAGATAAACCTTGCATTAAAATTAGCAAAGAGAAAGTTTAAGGAAGTAAAGCTGACAGATATAAGCAAGATAAAGAATGGCATGAAGAATATAACAACAGGTCCTTTATTTGTTGTTGATGTAAGCCACAGAGAGTATCCAAAAACAAAGACAAAGAAGGCAATCTACACAAGGGTTGTTGTGAATGATGAAGAAGGTAAAGAAGGTGTCATCTATCTCTTTGATAACAGAGGGAAGTTCATACAACCTGGAATGAGGATAAAGGTTGAAAAAGGAAAGGCGAAAACATTCAAGTTTTCAGGAGAAACAGCAATAACTGTTGATAAAAGAGGAAAGGTCATTGCCTTATTTTGATGATTGCCGGTTATGCCCAAACTCCATTTTTAAAACATTTGCTGGGTTTGTAGAGCCATGAAAGAAAGCATTGCTTTAACATGGAGGAGGATTCCTCACAGATACAGGTTAGAAGGGACTAAATGCGAGGTATGCGGAAATGTTTACTTTCCGCCAAGAAACGTCTGTCCAAAGTGCAGAAGCAAAGGTAAAATTGTGCCTTTCACATTCTCAGGAAAAGGGAAGGTTTATTCTTTAACAGAGATATCTGTGCCGCCAACAGGGCTCGAAAGGCAGGTGCCTTATGTATTCGCAATAATTGAGTTAGATGAAGGGGCAAGAGTTGCTGGCCAGATAGTTGATGCAAGTTATGAGGATGTGAGCATAGGTGACAGAGTTGAGGTTGTATTCAGAAAAATCCAGCAGGATGACCCGGAGGGACTTATTCACTATGGTTTTAAGTTCAGATTGGTGAAGTAATGAAAATAAAGAGGTTTTTCAGAGTTGAAGTAAAAGAAAGGAACAAAAAAATAGTTGGTGCGTTCACATCTCCATTAGTTGATAAAAGATTTATTACCTTAGAAAACAGGGTTGTGAAAAGAGGTAAAGTCACTGAAAAATATGGGATTTTAGATGAAAACATCTTCTACATTGAAAGAAATGGCAGGCATTTCAAGGTTCTCAATGCTAAGTTCATAAACA
>JALVSQ010000049.1 GCA_027024255.1 Microcaldota archaeon | reverse complement strand
CTTCCATCGGCATCAATAATTACAATAGCGTCTTCTTCAAGTTTTTTAAGCGCCTCTTTTACTGCTATTGCTTTTCCTCTTTTGTTTACTTCAATAATTTCAACTTTCTTTTCTCTGGCAATTTTTGCAGTATTATCTTTGCTCCTGCTGTCCACAACATAAATTTGTGTAAAGCCTAAGGCTTTTAACTCATCAATTACATCGCCAATGCTTTCTTCCTCGTTGTAAGTAGGCAGTACAACTGCAATTTTCATTAAACCCATTATTTACTTATGAAAATAAAAATGTTTCGAATACTAATTTTGATGTGTTAAGAGTAAAAGAAGCTATAAAAAATAACATTCCCGAGATTTTATTAGTCTTTTCCATTGTTATTTTTATTTCCTTTTTAACATCCAGAGTACTTGATTTTAAAGAACTTCCGAGCCCTCTGTTTGGTGGTGATTACTACTACCAACTCGGTCAAATCTACCACATGTACTACTCCTCTTTTTTAGAGTGGTTTGGGCCAAGCAATGGATTGGGAAAAAGGCCAGGCTATCTTCCTGTTTACGGTATGTTTGTAACTCTATTCGGCAAACTTCTTAGCTTAAATCCATTCAAAGCCATGCTCTTTTCCAACTTCATCGTTTTTCCTTTATCCTTTTATCTCTTTTATCTGGTAGGCTTTAAGCTTGGCAACAACAAATTCATAGGTTTAGGTACTGCCTTATTTGCTTCCCTGTTCTTCCCTCCCTTTGTTTTCAAATACACTGAATTCACCCAACTGATAATGGTTCCTTTTTTCCTCCTTGCTCTTTTTCATTTTTACTTTGAAAGAAGTGTTAAAAGTGGCTTAATTCTTGGCATTTCAGGAGGTCTTTTGCTTATCTCCCATGTTACTTCTATAATTTTTGTTTTTTCAAGCCTTGCCTGCCTTTTTATTTTGTTAGAGAAAGAGAATTTATTGAGTTTGCATGCATTTAAGAAAGAGTATATTGCTGTACTTTTAACTACATTTTTAATAGGCTTAATTTATTGGTTTGAACCTCTGTTTGTTTATCACGGTGTTTCAGGATTAAAGAGTAATGAATGGAGTCTGCCTGATTACTCAAATCTGGATGTGGCAATAGAAAGGGCTGTTTCACTGTTTGAGGATTACTTCATAAGTGCTGACAGCATTACCTCATTTATAAGGTCTTTTGCTTTCTTAGCAGGCCTTTATTTCGTATGGAAAATGAGGAAGGAGAAGAGCATAATGTTTTTGAGTTGTTTATTTTTATTAACCGCTGCTTTAACCTTCTCTTACATTGTAACCACGCCTTTGTTTGATTTCAACATTGCTCCATCATACCTTTCAAGGCTCTATCTCTCTCCACTTATTGCAGTAATTGGAGGTTTCTCTCTTAAAGATAAAAAATTACTTGCTCTTATTCTCGTTTTATTCCTTCTTAATGTGGCTGATTTGAAGCAGGAAGTTGAAAACTCAAAGTATATTCAAAATGCTTATGTGGAAATTCCTCAGGTTTATAAATCACTTCAATCGTACATACTTGCCAATACATCTATAAATGATGTTTTTATTTCTACAAATGAACTTTCATTTATGATTAATGCATTAACAGGAAGAAAACTGGTTGTTTCAAGAAGGGCGCAGAATGATGCCTTCATGCAGGATTTTGATGATAGAGAGTTAGATGCAATGATTTTCTTTTATGGAAATGATTTGAGCAGGAAGATTGATATTATTAAGAAGTACAATATTTCCTATGTATATGTTGATACAGAATGGCCTCATACCTCTTTCCTGTTTAACGATAAGGGTTTGAGTAGTTATGTTGACCCTTTCCTTGTTTTCTGGTCTCCTCAAAGAGAATCCCTGCTAAGGCAGTATGGAGTTAAGTATGTGGTTGCAATGTGGTTTGTTGACCCTGATGTAAGAGGAGATAATGTGAGGAAGTATAAACTGATTATAGAAAGCCCTGACAACCTGGATGCAACAGGTTTGGGACCGTGGAGGGATGATATTGATTTTCTGCTTGAAGAGGTATGGAGTTACTCTATGAATGGAGTTAAGGTGGCAGCCCTTTATAAAGTGAGAAAAGATTTGGTTGAGTAAGAAAGCAGTGGAGCCTACTGCTTTCTTACTATCTTTGTATCACCGGTTTGTAGTAGCCCCGCCAGGATTTGAACCTTCCAGCTTCAAATCCTTTCCACTCACTTCGTTCGTGGAGCCTACTGCTTTCTTACTGTTCTCAAATCACCAGTTTGTAGTAGCCCCGCCAGGATTTGAACCTGGGTCTCCGGATCCAAAGTCCGGCATCCTTGGCCACTAGACGACGGGGCTTCATTAATCCAATTCATGAAAATGTTTTAATATGTATCGCGATGGATTTTTGGAAAGCCCAACTCATGAGTCTTGTTCCCAAAAGGAAACAAACAGCAGGCTGTTTGTTCCCAGGTGGAAACACTAATACATAAAGCCAAATATGTAAAGAGGTATTTTCTTCTCTCCTGCATAAGCCTCATCAACGACTAAATAATCTGCCTTTTGGTATCTGGATTTGCTCTTTCCACCTATTTCAAATGAGATGTTTTCATGCATGAAGTCAGGAACCTTTTTTCCTTTTGATTTCAGGAAGCACAGCCTTGCCACATGATTAACAAAAAACTCCTCTCTTAATACTCCAATATCAGCAATTCTTGAAAATATTTTAGTG
>JALVSQ010000048.1 GCA_027024255.1 Microcaldota archaeon | reverse complement strand
ATTTAAAGTATCCCATAGATAATTTCTGTATTTCTTTCTCATTCTTTCTATTAATGCAGTCTGTTTCTCCAAACTCGACTTAGAAATAAGGATATAGTTGTTGAGACATAAAGCAAATTTAAACTTAAATAGAAACCCAAAAAATCTTCTGTGGAGATGGGCATTCCTCAGAACCCTGAACGAGGCATGAGATGAGACCAGTGTAATCGGTCTTTCTAAATAGCTCAAATCATCCAGGATATCTCTTTCAAAATTCATAGGTTTGCCTCTTTACAAACCAGTAATAAAAAATCAAAGATTAACATCCAGATTTAATTCCTTCTTTAACTCCCTATATCTATTTCTTATGGTAACTTCTGTAACACCTGCAACATCTGCTACTTCCTTTTGCGTTCTTTTTTCTCCTTTCAAAGCAGCAGCAATGTAGATGGCTGCTGCGGCAACACCTGTTGGCCCTCTTCCAGAAAGCAGGCCCTTCTTTAATGCCTTCTTTATTATCTTTATCGCCTCTGTCTGAATTTCATGGTTGAGGTTAAGGACGGATGCAAACTTGGGCACATATGTGCTTGGGTCAGTCAAGGGAATGTCTAAGTCAAGCTCCTTCTTCAAGAATCTATAAGCCCTGCCTATCTCTTTCTTCTCCACTCCACTCACTTTTGCTATATCATCCAGTGTTCTTGGAATGCCGTTCATCCTGCAAATAGCGTATATAACAGCAGCAACAACGCTTTCAATGAGCCTGCCTCTTATAAGCTCTTCTTTTACAGCCCTTCTGTAAAGGTGAGCTGCTGCTTCCTTCGTAGTGTCAGGCAAGCCAAGAGCCGATGCCACTCTATCAAGCTCCGCCAGTGCAATAGCTAAATTTTTCTCAAAAGAGGATGCTATGCTAAGCCTTTTATGCCACTTCCTCATCCTGTAAAGCTGTGCCTGATTCTTAGAATGAATCTTAACACCTCTAATGTCTTTATTGTATTGGTCTATTTCAGTTACAAGGCCCTTGTTGGGCCTCATAAGCTTTGTTGGACTTCCTCCTCTTGCTCTCTTCTGCCTTTGCTCTGAATCAAATGCTCTCCATTCAGGACCAAAGTCAGCAAGGTTCTCACTTATAACAAGTCCGCAGTCCCTGCAAATTATCTCTCCTCTTTCATAATCCCTTATCAAATTTGTGCTGCCACATTCAGGACATCTTAAAGTAGCTTCTCCAAGGTCCTGCTTGTGATGTACATGTTCCTTTGGTTTAATGGGCTCTATCTTATCCTTAACAATTATTTTCCTCCTGGCTTTTTTCTTTGGTTTTTTAGCCTTCTTTGTTTTTTTAGATTTGCTTGATGACTTAGAAGATTTCTTAGCCTTTCTTTTACTTTTAGAAGTTGCCATCATACCACCAACAAAACATTTTAAAATCTTACCTTTAAGATTGTTGAAGTTCCCTTTTTAAATGTTTCGTTTTAGTTTATGTGAAATCCTGTTAAAGTTAGTAATGAATAGAAATATTTAAATACATTACCAATCTAAAGCCAATGGGTGATCAGTATGGTGCCAGAAGGAGGAGAGGCAAAGATAGAAGGAATAATTGCCGAATTAAATGCTGAAATGCTATTTAGAGGTTTCGTAAAAAAATAATTCATTTCTTTTTCATAAAAACAGGCCTCAGCACCCTCTTTATCTCTTCCAATGCCTTAGCTGCGCTTTCATCAAGCAAATCCATTTGTTCATCCCATACTTCAATCTCCTTTTTAGTCATGTAAGAATAAAGAGTATCTCCTTCTTTAATGTCCTTGCCAAGTGTAACTCCTGACACACTTATAGCTACTTTCATCCCTTTTTCAGCCTCTGGAAGACTTTCTTTCTTCTCCTGAATGCTCTTAACCTCTCCCAGTACTTTCCCTTCTTTATTCATTAACATTACACCTGGTTTAAGTTTCCCTTCAAGCACTTCAATGCCAAAGATAGCTGGTTTGCTCATCCTGAAGAAGAATCCAGGAAGTGCCTTGAGCTTAACAGGATAAGTTAAAGACAGAAGAAGTTTCTTTAAATCCTCTTTTTTCTTTGCTTCTACCCATTCATTGTACTGCTCAACTATTTTGTATATAACATTGCCAGTAAGTATCGGAACACCCTCTCCAAGAGCTTCTTTTTTAACAGCTACATTAAAGGCCAGAACAGCAGAGTAAGGAAATGATTCCTGCATGGCTTTAACAAACATGGCGTCTTCTTTTGAGACAGGACCAATATCCACCTTACCAACAGGTATGTTCTCCTTCTTACAGAGCCTTAAAAGTGCCTCACATGAGCCTAATGAATCTGCCTTTATTAAAACACCTTTTTCATCAGAAATCATTATGCTCTTTATGCTCTTCATAACTTCCTTCTCATCGATACCTCCTTCTACACCAAAAGGAGCTCCTGGAATTGCTCCTTCAAGGTTTGGTGCCACTATCCTTACCCCTGCTGCTGCCACTACTTTATCAACAGGTCTAAACCTCTCTTTTGGATTGTTTGTTGAAACATTGGGCTGAAACAGACCCCTTACTTTTGTTCTAATAATCCCTTTTTTTGTAGGCACAAACAGATTATCTCCTTTCTTTAAGACACCATCATAAACAATAACATCAACAACGGTTCCCATACCCTTTTCCTCTTTAACTTCCATTATAGTGCCCTTAGCAGGTTCATCTGGATGAATGTAAAGCCTCTCCTTTAAATACTTCTGACTGAGTCCTGATATGATTAAAAGAAGTTCTGCAATGCCTTCCTTTGTTTTTGCAGAAACAGGGATTATGGCTACTTTTTTTGAAAAATCGTCTATTCTATCAAACCTTTCTGCATCAAAGCCATACTCAGCAATTTTTCCAACCAGAGCATAGAGCTTCTCATCCAGCCTCCACTTAACTTCATCTGATTGAAGAGATAATGATTCTAAAAAACTCTGGGTTTTATTCACTCTCCATCCATCGATTAAATCAATCTTGTTCATAGCAATAACAAAAGGTGTTTTATATTCTCTAAGTATTCTAAGGCTTTCTATGGTTTGAGGTTGAAAGCCCTGCATTGCATCAACAACTAAAATGGCCATATCAGCAATGCTTCCTCCCCTTTCCCTCAGGTTTGAGAATGCCTCATGTCCTGGAGTATCAATAAAAAGTAAGCCCGGAATTACAAGACTTATACCCAGCCTTTTAGCCAGTCCTTTACTTAAATTCTCAATAACAAACTTTGGAACATAGCTGGCACCAACCATCTGGGTTATCCTTCCTGCTTCTTTTTCAGCAACCTTGCTACCTCTAATGCTATCAAGCAGTGTTGTTTTGCCATGGTCCACATGACCCATAACAGCAATTATAGGTGACCTGATTTCCATAGAAGCACCCTCCTAAACCTTAAATGCAAGTTCATTTAAATCCTCATTCAATCCATCTACAACAAAGCACATTTTTGCTACAAACTCTATTCCCAATGCTTTTGCCCTTGCTATAACTTCATCACTTTCGCTACCTGGTTGCATCCAAAGTTTTTTTAAGCCTAATCTGGCCATCTCCTCAACCACTTTTTGAGTAACTTTCGGAGGAACAACCGTAACAACAACATCTACTTTAACGGGCAAAGATGAAAGGGATGGAAAGCATTTATCATTATCAATGTAATCTGCATTAGGATTAATGGGATAAACTCTATAACCTGCATTCTTCAAAGCCTTATACACTCTATAGCCATACTTCTCCTTATTCCTGCTCACACCAACAACAGCAATTATATTTGATTTCTTTAAGAAATCTGAAAGCATGATTAAAAATTCTATGAAGTAATTTAAAAACCTACCTAAGAGATGTAATGACTCACAATAAAGTAGATCACAATAATCGTTTCAATTAAAAACAAAGGAACTATAAACTTAGCAACCGAAACAATGCTGTTAACGGTTGAAAGTATTTCAAGGGCTGTGCCCTCTCCTAAAACATTTATTCTTACATTTACTTCATCATAACATGCTTTCAGGGGTTTTATTTTAATTGAATCAATAGCCCTCTCTATTTCTTCAATAACTTCATTGCCGCAATCAAATGAGTTCACAACTCCTTTGACTATATTCCTTTCATGAGAATCTGTTGTGCAAACAACAGGAATGTATCCTCTTTTTTCAAATATTTTTTCAATAAGTTTCTTGCATCTTTCTGTAAGGCCGTTAGCATCAATTATTATATAAGCTATTTTTTTATTGGCCTCAAAAACAAGTATCTGGATTCCTGCTCCGCCTACCTGAGGATGCTCGATGTTTAGCCTTGTAAAGCCCCCTCTAAGTCTAACAGGAGTGAATTTTTTATTGAGTAATTTCCTGACAACATTCTTATACTCCAAAAACTCATCGCTTAAAACATCAAAGAATGTAATCTTGCTTCCACCTGAATTATGTTCATCAAATACTATGGGATTTTTAAATCTTGGTTTAAGCATCTCCATAAGTAAAAGTCCTGCTGAAAATGTGATGTCTTCTGTTGTATCAGGAGCTCGGGTTAATCCTACAATGACAGCATCGTTAACAGCAAAAGCATCTGCCCTTGCTTTATCTTTTACGCTTAAAAAGTAGCCCTTTGCCTCTCTCCATTTAAGATTACTCATCCTTCTCTTAACTTCATCAACAATTTTAAAGACTTCTTTGGACTCTGTTGGATTTAGGTCATGTGTGGCTGTGCCATGCAGAACAGTAAGTCCTAACTCATTGGAAATAACCTTAGGGGCTGAAGAACCACCAAGGGTGCCAAAAGGCCCGAAGTGAATGTAAGGCACAACAAAACCAAACACACCATCAGACTTAAATAAAAGCAGTTTCACGGGCACCTCCACTTCTTTACCAACCTTTAAAAACAACTCTTCCAAAAAATCTTCTCCATAAAACCAGTGAGTAAGAAAGCCGGAGGCAACATCTATACTTTTAACTCCGAAATTCTTTTTCATTGGAGCATTCAGTATAGAAACAAGTATGAAAGAAACAAGCCCTATTGTAAATGTTGCTATAAGGAAACCAACAAAAAGAGAGTTTAAAGGGAAGGAAAACGCTATGTAAGAAAAGACTGCATATATAATTAGCTGAAGTAAGGAAAAAGCAAAGCCTCTAAACCTATTCAAAAATATCAAAAAGCTGAGACCAATCCACATGAGGAAAGAGATGGCAAAGCCCAGCGATAAAAACGTAAGTTCAGTGGCCTTTGAGCTGGCAATTATGCTGATAGACAGGGTTATGGAATAAACAAAAGCGCTAAGCAACGATGCTGTCAGTATTTGCCTGAATGTTGCCTTCTTAAATGCAATTTTCCCTATAATGGAGGTTAATATGAAAGGTAAAAACAAAACGAACGGCCCATAAACAAGGTAAAGTAGCTGATGGCTCTTAAACAAAAGAGTAATTGAAGGGAATAAAGATACAAGAAATCCTGCCAGAATTAAAGAGGTTACATTTACATTCAGCTCTATGTATTTAGTAAGTGAAATAGCATTTTTTATGTTTCTATCTTTCATCTTTTCTCATCTTGCTTTATAGGTTTAGGCTCTCTCTCAATCAGCTGCTGGAGGTAGTAAACATTCTTTATGAATTCCCTTGCAACTTCCTCAAACGATTTATTCTTTCTTACTGCTATCTTCATTAACTCTAGGGTTAAGTACCTTAGCTCTGAATTAGTGCTAAAAAACTCATCATCAAACTCATCCATGCTGTAAATGTTTAATAGTTGTGTTTAAAAATATTGGTTCAATTAATCAAGCTTCTCAATCAGTTCATTAGCTAACTCCATAGTTGAAGCTGATATTATTGGTATATATTTATCTTGGCCAAAACTCAGATACATTTTGCTCCCAATATCAGTTCCATCTTTTGCAACCATAACTCCTCCGGCTTCCCTAATTAAGCCGTAAGCAACAGCAATTTCTAAATTGCCTTTTCTCGTACACTCTAAAACCAAATCAACCTCTCCATTTGCCAGATCTGCATAATGGATAGCTGATGAATTGGCGTGGAGGAGAGGATAGTCTTTAAGCTTTGAGATAAATGTATCGTAAATAAAACTCACTCCTCTATCCTTATCAAAGAATCTATCAACATATATTCTTGCATTATTCAATTCTTTGATTGAAGAGCATTTAAGAGGTCTTTTCTTTCCATTCTCTATTAAAAATCCCCCTTTGTTTTTTACAGCATAGTAGAGCCTATTAAAAGAGTGCTCCATTATTCCACTAAAAATATAATCACTGTATGTTGGGTTTAAGCTGGAAAAAATTCCAAACATAGTGCCATATCTCCCTTTTCCTCTTGCTTTTTTGTAAACATTCGTTCCATCCAAACCATCAAGAACTGCTAGAAACTCAGGTTCTCTTGATAAATCAACCCATCCATGCTCCTCAGAAATTACCCTCAGTGGAACATCAGCTTCCTTAAATGTATTAATAACTGCTTCCTCAGCCTTTATATCAACAAGCAAAGAAGTATCACCATACTCATTTTTTTCAACAGGTTGAAGACCTCTCTCTCCTAATTCTTCGTGTATTTTATAAGCATTCCTCAATGCTTTAATTCCAAGCCTAACTAATTCATCAATATTTCTAATCAAAGATATTTTCTCATTGCCCTCTAATTTTTGTCTCATTAATCCCTCTGTTTTAGGTTCTCCTCTATGTTTTATCTTGGAACGCATAGTATTTATATGTTAAGGTCAGTATTAAAAATTTACGGGAAATAGAAACATATTAAAACCCCTATTCTCAAATTAAACCATGAAAGTTACTCTAACCCATATAGGAATTGTATCCTTGGGAAGGTTAATGGCTATCTGGGGCTTCATAATAACGGAGATTACGGTTATTCTCTTGTCTCTTCTGACTCTCTTAGTAGGGTTTCTTGAAAGCAATCCAAATGCAACTGTAATTCAGGGATTCAAAGCAGGGCTCGTAGGAGCTGGAATGTTGTTTGTGATAGGCTCAATAGCAGCGGTTATTGAAGCTATCATCATGTTCATAGTCGGAGCCATTACAGCAATAATATACGATATAGTAATAAAAGTAGGGGGAGGAATAGATTTAGACTTCAAAGAGAGAAAATAATAAAATACTTTCATTCCTTTTTTACTCATGCTAAACTTAATAGGCCTCGGCTATTCAATTGACCCCACTTTGAGTTCCCTACACCTTATAAAAAACTCTGATGCTGTTTTCCTTGAAGCGTATACAAGCCCTGTAAGCAACAAAATAAAGGAAGAAGTCGAATCAAAGATAGGGAGAGAAGTAAAAATCATAAAAAGGGAGAAAGTAGAAAGCGATTACCTGATAAAAATAGCAAAAGAAAATAATATAAGTTTGCTTGTTGTTGGAGACCCTTTATTTGCTACCACCCACATATCGCTCATGCTTGAAGCAAAAAGGAATAATGTGAAGGTAAATGTAGTCAACAATGCATCAATATTCAATGCCGTGGGCAAAACGGGTTTAAGCCTGTATAAATTCGGAAGGACTGTAACAATAAGTTACTGGAGAGAAAATTACAGGCCAACAAGCCCTATAAAGTTTATACAAAAAAACAAATCCATAGGTCTTCACACCCTTGCATTATTAGATGTGAGCGAAGACAAAGGGCCTATGGATGCAAAGGAAGGCATCAACTTAATCAAAAAGATGGAAGAAAAAGAAGGCATCAAAGTAGTCGATAAATTAGTTGTTCTAAGCAGAATGGGAAGAATAGATGAGAAAATAACATACGGAAGCATAGATGAGCTTTTAAATGTAGACTTAGGAAAGCCCCTATTCTGCTTTGTTATTCCGGGGCAAATGAACAGGGTTGAGGAAGAGTTTTTACTCTCTTTGTCTAACCACCTTTGAGTAATCATAAAGCTTCCTTAGTGCTCTGATAGCCCTTTCAGGAGCATCGTATGTAGGTACACCATTCATAGACAAAATACTTGAAAATGCCTCAGCCCACTTGCCTCCTGGAACAACTACTGCAATAGGCTTTCTCTTATCCATTGCTGCTCTAACTATTGGATTCAGAAGTTCCTCAGAAATAGAAGGAGCCTGGAACAGAACATTAACCAGAAGCATATCTATATCCTTTGAATTCATAAAAACATCCAGAGCTTTTTTATACCTTTCAACATCTGCATCTGCAACTAAATCAAGAGGATTTGAAGGAGTTACATACTCAGGTAAGAATTCCTCGAGAAGTTCTTTATCTTCTTTGCTCAAATCCACAATGTTCAGATGCTGTCTTATCGCTTCATCAGCGCTCATCACACCAAGCCCTCCACCGTTGGTTATTATGCCAAGATTCTTTCCCTTGGGCAATGGTTGATTAAATATTGTTAGATAGTCAAAAAGGTCTGACAATGAATTTGCCTCAAGTATGCCTGCTGTTTTAAAGGCAGCCTTAAAAGATAAGTAATCTCCTGCTAAAGAGCCTGTATGTGTTTTTGCTGCTTCTTTTGCCTTTCCTTCCTTTCCTGCCTTTAGAGCAATTATTGGTTTTTTCCTGTTAACTTCCTTAAGCGTTTCAGCAAATTTCTTTCCGTTTTTAACACTCTCAATGTACATCACTATAACATCTGTTTCCTCATCCTTTCCAAGATAGCTTAAAATATCTGTCTCATCTATATCATAAGCATTTCCATAAGAGATGAACTTCCCTATTCCAATGCCAAGATAAGCTGACTTATCAATTATGCTTGTGCCAAGACCTCCACTCTGGGATATTATGCTAACCCTTCCATAGGAAGGTCTAATCATCTTATGCAAAGGAAAGAAAACTGTATCAAATCTGTTCTTTGTATTCATAATGCCTATGCAGTTTGGTCCAAGCATTCTTATTCTGCTCTCTTTTACAGCTTTCATAAGCCTTTCAGTAAGTTCTTCATTACCTGCCTCTCCAAATCCTCCTGAAATAACAATGGCATATTTACATCCTTTTTTACCAGCCTGTCTTATTATATCAGGCACAAATCCAGCAGGAACAGCTATCACAACAACATCTACTTTTGGCACATCTTCAACAGAAGGATAGCACTTATGCCCAAGCACTTCCTTATACTTTGGATTAACTGGATAAACATGTCCTGAAAATCCCATCTTAACCATATTGGCAAATATAACATGCCCCACTTTTGAAGGATTTTTGGATACTCCTACAACTGCAACATGCTTTGGATAAAATAACTCCTTCATTTTACCACCCTTGCATCAACAACAATGCAAGATGATTTATTGGCCTTTATCGGATTTATATCTATCTCCTTTATCCTCTCTTTTTCAATCAATCTGCACAGGTTGATTATTATATCAATCAAGGAATCAACATCAACTCTTTGTCCTCTGTAACCAAGTATTATCTTCCTTGACTCTAAATCGTATATCATGTCCCTGACCATTGCCTCATCCACAGGACAGAGTCTTGTGGTAATATCTCTAAAAACTTCAACATAAACACCACCAAGACCTAAAAGCACAAGAGTACCAAATGATTCATCCCTTTTTGCTCCTGCAAACAATTCAATACCACCCTGTATTTGCTTCTGTATTAACATCTTCACATTTCCGAATTTTTTCTTTATGTAATTAACAGATGTTTCAAGCATCTTATCGCTCCATATGTCTAAAATAACTCCTCCAACATCTGTTTTATGTGAGATTCTTTTATCCCATACTTTTAACACAACAGGATACCCCACTTTAGATGAAAACTCTTCTGCTTCTTTACAAGTCCTTACTACTCTGTAATCAGCAACAGGTATATTGTATTTTTTCAAAAGTTCAAATACTTCCATAAGTGGAGAGTTAAGAGTAAATAATTTAAACCTTTATTGAATTTATCTTCTTCAGCAAAAATTCCTTCTCTTTCTCTGTCAATTCATTTGCAGGCCTTATAAATGTTCTGTAAAATTCAATCAAAAGCTCCTTGGTTCTTTTTGGGTCCTGTTCATAGGCCATGTTTATGAATTCCCTTGCTGATTTGGGGTCATGCAAAAGCATGTAAACAGCAGCAATCATAAAGTAATCATCAACCTCTTTATCAACAACCTTTGAAAAACTCTTCAAAGCTTCATTAAGGTCAAGCCTGTTAAAGTAAGCATAACCCAGAGCTCTGTAAACATAATCATCAACATACTTAAAGGCTATGGCAAGATTTATTGCCTCAATAGCATAATCAAACTCCCCTCTTTTAAGAGATATGAGCCCTCTCAAAAACCAGGCTTTTCCGTTCATTTTATTTTTCCTTAACGCTTCCTTAACAAGAATTTCAGCATTCTTTAAATCTCCTTTATTTATCAAAGAAGCAACAGCCATCTCATCTACATCTTGCATTGATAACTAATTCAAAGGAAATGATTAAAAATCTTCTATTTTTTGAGGTAAACTAAAGACTCCCTGACTTTATGTAAAAAACCGTTTATCCTTGTCTTCCTGACAAGTCCTACAATAATTGTGGCCTCAAAACCCATATCCTCTGCTATTTCACTTAAAATTTCGTCCACTAAAATGTGTTCATTGTTGATAATTGCATTACCCACAACAAAAAATGCTGCTCTTGATGCCTTAATGTTCTCAAGAACATTCCTCATATCGCTAAAATAATTTGAAACGATGGGCAAATGAGTAAATGAGTCTGGTAGTTGAGGGGTTGTTTTCTTCTTTATAAAAGAGTTAAGTTCCATTCCCCTTACTTTCTTTGTTATGCTCTCATCCAAAAAAAGCAAAGAAAGTTCCAGACCGTAAACATTAGCATAACTAACATTGTTCAAATAAGGTGGCGATGTAATAACAACATCTGCCTTCTCTGCTTTATTAATCGATGACTCAAGATATATATCTGGTTCTTTACCTCTTATTAAGCTGCTCTCTCTAATCATTCTCTTTACCTTCCTTTTAAATACATCCACAGCTTTTGCCGTTCTCTTCCTTTTATTTATTTTAAGTACTCCTCCATCCTTGACGACATAAGAGGACATGGGCAACACAGAGAGCAAAGCCAGAAGAAGAAAATTTTTGATTTTTTCATTCTTTAAATACTCAATCTGCTCTCTAATGCTCAGAATTTCCTTAAAGTTTCTTGGAGGAAACGCTCTTTCAGGAGGAAAAAACTCGAATCTCCACTTTATAGAGGGTTCTTCTGTTCTTAATGAATTCAAGAAGGATTTAACCTCTTCAATCTCATCATCAAAATAATTCCTTGTTTTTACATAAGAGGCTAAAAAAGCAACAGGATTCACATCTCTACCAATGGAATAAATACCCAATTCCTTTGCCCTGAGCAAAGTAGTGCCTATACCCATAAAAGGGTCATAAATGCTTTCAACACCTCCTGATAAATTCAAGCAGTAATCAACAACTTCAGGAGAAAATGCTTCCTTATAATAAAACCAGTTGTAAACAGGTTTTTTCTTTGAGGGTTGAAATGTAAAGTATTTACCTATGTTGTAATCATAAATAATCCTCAACCTTCTCACCTTTTAAAGCCAGTTCCATCTGGCATTTCATACAGAGTTTAGAAGTAGTTAAAGCACCACACCTCTTACATCTATTAAGCTTAACACTGGCATTCCTCGATAATTCATTGGCTAAAGAGATAAAACTTCTGAGCAATTTAAACTTTGTTCCCGGAAACCTCTCTTCCATAGCATTTACCTGTTTTCTTATAAAGTACCTCAACGATTTATGGGCATAGGGGCATTCTTTTATAACGCCTAAGTTATGGAGCATTGAATAAAGGGCCACTTCTTTCTCAGGCACATACATTAAAGGCCTTATTCTTGGCACAAAACCCCCCTCCTTATAAATTGGATTAAAGTATCTAACTAATCTCAAAGGCTCATTTCTAATTAAATTCAGGTAAAGTGTTTCAACAACATCATCCAGATTATGGCCTATGGCCACCTTTGTGGCTTTCAGCTTTCTGGCTGTTTCATTTAAAATATATCTCTTGAAAACACCGCAATAACTGCAAACAGAACCCCTTACCTTTTTTGCAATCTCATCAATGGTCAATTTAAGCTCTTCTTTATAATACTTAAAGATGTGTTTAATGCCTAAACTTTCAGGTAATTTTGAAAGTTCATTCTCAACTTCCTGGTCTCTGTAATCCTTTATTCCCTCAATTATCGATACGGCTGTTATCTTGATAGGCATCTTAGCCGAGAGTTTCTTTAACAAATAAAGCAAAACAGCAGAATCCTTGCCACCTGAATAGCCAACAACAACATGGTCTCCTTTTTTGAGCATATTAAAATCCCTTATCGCCCTTCTGAATCTTTTCTCAACTAAAGTTGAAAAATGATTTCTGCATAAATATCTTTTTGAGTAAGGTAAATACACAACTGCTTCTTTCCCACAATGGCATTTCATAAAAAACTAAGACAATAGAAATGTTTATAATTTAACTTTTCTTTTCTTTGTTCTGCTTGTAGTATACATAAAGCTCTGCAAGAATAACTAAAATTAATAAAGCCAGCAGAACATTTGTTATTGAAAGTACTTCTATGTAAGCATTTTCAGCTCTTTCCTGAGATTCAACTCTTGCCTTAACATAACAACCATGAACAAAGAATTGCCTTGTTGTCGATAAACCAGTTTCAGGGTCAAATGCACTTACATTAATCAACATATCCTTTGTTGTATTGATGTAAATATAACATCTGCCAAGGTTGTTTGTTAGACAGGTTATGTTTAAAGGCATAACTTTAATCACTGCCCCCTTTCTTAATGCAGCATTCACTATAACAAGGGCATTGATTTGTCTTAACTCTTTATTACAGGCTTCTTCACATAATTTTAGATAGAGAACAGGCACTTCTTCTTCAACATGTGGTTCTGGCTTTATCTCTGGTTCAGGAGCTGGTGGTTTGGGTTTAGGTTTGGGTTTAGGTTCTGGGTAACACTCCTCATAAGAAGGCAAACCAATAGTTATATCTGCTCTCCTATAACCTGTTTTCTCTGCAACTATTCTTGCCTCTCCGTCATAAGCGACAAATACAATCGTTCCATCACTACCTGTTTCGAACTCCAATGTTTCATTCTCTAAATAAACTTTAACATCAGCATACCTAACTGGCTTATCATTAACATTAACAAAAACTGTTATGTTATCACAGCTTACATCTGCATCCAGCTCAAGTTTTTTCTTGCTCTCTTCCTCATATATACTGAACTGCCATGTTTCTGAATAACCTCTATTTCCAGCATCATCAACGCATGTAACATTCCAGTAATGCAGGCCTGTGCCAGGAGATACACTAACATTGTAAACAGTATTGTTAGGCACTGAACCTGAGAATTCTAATGAATTGTCTAGATAAAGCTCACAATCAAGCATTGTATCAGCATCGTCCTCTGCTATGAATGAGAGAGTTAATGTGGTTTGTGTTGTGGAATACCCATCAGGAGGTGAAATTAGATGAACTGCTGGTGGATATGCATCCCCCAAGGCTACCAGACCAAATACAGAGAAGTTTGTTATGTTTCTAACCTCTGCATAATGAGCAGTTGTATTAACAGTTGTATTGAGCAATTGCCAGGTGCCATTATGCCACTTTACAATTGTTAAGTTGGACTCACTCGTGCCATTAAGGTCAGATAAAGAGAAATATATTCTCAAATATTTCATTCTGGTTGAATTATCATTCTTCGTTATGTTTATCCATTTACCAAACTCTTTTGTTATGTAAGGAGGCAGAGGTGCTGGTTTGTTAGATGAATTAACTGTTACATTAGATAGATTTTCAAATAGAATGCTAACATTTGTTAATGTAAAGAGGCTTTTCTCAATTGAAACAGTTGAATTACTACCCAACAATTTGAGGTCAATAGCATTGTTGGAGAAATAAGAGGAGTTAATATTGCCATTATCCACATGGGCCTTAAATCCTAATTGTGAATTATGAACTTCAACGTTCTTAGTATTTAGCTTTTCTGCACTAACTTCAACTCCTGTTGTAGAAAGGTCTGCCTTTATATTCTCTAACTTAACATTATCTCCAAACACGTAAACTGCATATGTATTATTGTAAAGAGTCGAGGAGTAAATGCTTGAATTATGAACTTTGTATAAGTATATACCTCCTTTATATCCTGTTATATTGGAGTAATTAGCAATTGTAATGTTATTAAGCCATCCTCCCCACTCATCAGCACCAAACACAGCATAATGGAAATTAGTAACAAAAGTACTATTTATTGTTTTATTGTTAGCATTAAAGTATATATTACCAACTCTCAACTCCACACAGGCAAATGATGCTGGGTCCACAGGGTCAGAAGGATACACAGCTCCCTCCAATTCATCTATTTGTAAATAAGTTCCGGTCTCATTGGCCAGCTTACATTCAAAAACAGGATGACCAGGCACAAACAAACCAAACTTTCCTGAGCCGTTTACCTGTGGAGCTTTCACATAGTTTTCTGATGTGTTGACTGTTTGATTCAAAGGCAGCTTCCAATGGCTCCCGTTAAAGTAGAGAATTCTAACATCTTCCTCGTTGAAGGGAATATCTTCAACATCGTTGTAGTAAAGCATCAACTCATCCATAACAGTCGAAGGATGAAGCTTTGAAATATTAATGAACCTATGCATGTTTATAGGAGTATAATCATGTGGATAAACAGTTATGTTTGAAGAGAAGTTAATCCACAAAGCGCCTGTATTTGCTCCTGTTGAGTTTATGCATAAAGTCTGATTTACAACAGTAACATTCCAAACAAACAACTTCTCATCAATATCATCAAACAAAATACCTGTATCTTCTGCTCTTATCAATCCGTTCATCAAATACGTCGTGTAAGATAAGCTCTGAGAGTTAATTACTCTTACTCCTATTCTTGAATCAGTTATATTGAATCCTTTTACATTTGTTCCAAATGTATTTGAATCAAGTCTTATGCCTTCCTTTGAAGCATTTATGATTGTGATATTGGAAAGTTTAGTATCACGCGAATTGCTAATATAAGCCCCATAAACTATTTTATTTGCAATCAATGAAGACAGAGTTATGTTTGAAGTTGTATCTGAAGAATAAGCAATACTTGCGTTCAAAACAGAAATATTCGAAAAGATTGAGTCCCTAGCATTATTTACTAGCTCAAACCCTACTCCTTTTCCGATTAAGTCAATGAATTTAATATCGCTTCCTTTTATCTCATATGAGTTGTCCAATTTGATTCCTTTTGAAAGATTAAATAACGTTAAACCACGAATTGATGAGTTGTAACTACTTACATAACTGAGACCTACAAACGAATTCTCCTGAAAAGACGTTAATCCTGTTATGGATTTAAATTTAAGAGTCAGATTGGCTATTGAAATATCATGCGAATTAGATAAAACTAAAATTGGATTAAAAGGAGTCCATCCATTTACAGGTGAAGTCAAATGACTGGTAAAGACATTATTTTCAAACTTGCCACCCCTCAATCTATAAAATGATATAAACCCAGGGCCTTTTATTCCCCCACTCGAAACATTTATTAAGCCTGAGTTGTTGGCAAATGTTAAACCAACTATATTGTTGGCATTTATTAATCCAGAATCTCCATGCACAAATTTAAATGAATTGTTCTTAACGTTTAAGTTGGATATTCCTCCAATACTGATAACATAAGCCGGATTCAGATTACCTGTTTGATTAAATGTATTGTGAAGAATATAAATGTTTTTAGGCCAAGAAGAGAAATACGAACTAATCTGAATCTGAGGATTTCTAAGATTGGAATTAAACAAATTATGGGAAATAGTCAAGTTAATATTCGGACCTACCCTTACAACAATTGAATTTCCTTTTACATCAAAATAATTATAAGATATTAAAGTGTTATAATTCCAATTAGATTCACTGGGATTAAGCCAAATATAAGGAGCAAATCTCCACACATTGGATAAAGTATAAAACTTGGAGTTATTTACTACTGTTACATTATTATTCCTCATTCCTATATACCTATCCCATCCATCCCTAAATAAGGAATTATTTATAGTTGTGTTATAATTATATCTCATGTAAATTCCATAAACATCCCAAGGAGCTCCCATTGAGTTATTAAACAATCTCAACTTGTTTATGATAGTATTATTATTCCTTATTAATTCCAGAGAGGAGGCTCTACCAACATGAGTTAATTCAAGCTCATCCAGTTTAACTCTCTTGTTTTTAAGCAATCTAACTGCATTCCAGCCCTGCCAATCTCCCTCAATGCTCACATTCCTAAATGTTACATTGTTGTTATTAGAAGCATACAAAGAAATAAGTCTGTATGAGGAGAGATTAATGTTCTTAAACAATGAATCGTTGGTAAATGCCACTATAAGAGCAGATGTGATGGGTTCCTTAATACTCATATTCTCAAGGATTATATTTTTAGAATTCACAATTATTATCTCTCCGTAATTGCTCAAAGGTTGATATTTACCACCTACTTCATTTTTTACATAAAGAACTGGCTTTCCATTAACTGTGTTGTTCTTAATTATAAATGAAGAGAAATGCGACGACTTATCTCCAAGAATGAATATGCTCTCGTTTATCATAGTATTATTTTCAATTGTGACATTCTCACTCCTTATCAGATGAATTGCTCTCATAAAGTTAGCTCTGGTCCTTAATTCGAAGAAGTTGTTTGTAATAAGGTTATAACCTGCATCAATTAACACAATCTCCCCACTACCTGACTTATAGAAACCTCCTCCACCAGGTGAAAGATCTCCTTTAAGTGAATAGATGAACGTGTTGTTAATTAATTTATTATTTGAAGAATCCTCAACTTGAATTGTTCTTCCCCACGCATAGTCATACGTGGTCCAGGGAGTAGATGAAACAACAAATTGATTATCTATGAACAAATTATCGCAAATAGAATTGTTGAAAGAATTATCTGTTATCAAAACAAGAGGGATATGTTGTTGAACCTTTATGTATCTAAATGTATTGTTGAAAAGTGAAACATCATTGGACAAACATATATATATAGGAGTAATGGACAAATAACGAGAAGATGAATTTCCAAAGAAGTTAGAATGAATACTGATATTAGAAGAGCCTCTAATTTTTATTCCAATACCAACTGAAGATGAAGATGGGTCTTTAACAAATGAATTGTTAAATATTGTTATGTTATGAGAGTAATAAATGTAATTAGTAAATCCTTCAGGATATGTGTTAACATCCAAAAACCTGCTTCTTTCTATTCTGGCATGCCTGGAGTTGCTAAAAAATCTGAACCCTCCTGTATTATAATTAACGTTGTTAAGGAAAACTATATTTGATGAATTAACAAATGTAATGGGATGCCTCAATGTGTTGTTTTCTACTGTTATGTTATGAGAATTAACAAACTTGAATAGGCCAAAATTTGATAAAGATGCACTTGCGCCAAAGTTAGAACTATAATTTAAATGGAAAATAGATATATTGTAAGAATTCTGTATTAGCGCATACGGATAAGGAGCAAAATCTATGAACTTAGTCCCGTTAAATGTTATGTTTTGAGAATTCTCTAAAAAGATATTTTTTTCATCTAGGTATCCTGGAGCTCGCGAATCAAAGGATGTCTCATTACTAACAAATATGTTTGAGGAGTGGTCTGCAAATATAAATCTCAACTCCTTCCATTCATTACTTCCATCTGAATAAAATGATACATTTGCAAATGTTATGTTGTTGGCATGGTAAAAGTAAGTTGAGTAATATGTGCTTGGAGCCGGACTATGTCTCCACAACCTGAAGTTGTCAAGATAAATATTTCTAGAATGATGAACTTCAACTGAATACTGAGTGTTGTATATTGTTCCATTGATGAGGTTAAGGTTAGAAACATTGTATGTTACAATACCTCTGTGATATCCTTGAATTCTATCAAGATTCAATATTGTTATGTTCCTTAATTCTTCTCCTGTTGCGTTATCTCTAATTAAAATAGCAATCCCTGCATTACTATTTGACATGTTAAGATGGTTAAAATCAATTGTGATATCTGAATCCACAACTCTAAGGCATATTGCATCGCTGTAATTTCCATCAGATAAAGTGGTTCCTCCTAGGTTCTTTATTACCTTCCAGTAATGGCATGAATTATCCACCACCATGCATCTGTCTATAATGCACCTTCCATATATGTGGGGTCCAAATACAGAGAAGTTTGTTATATTGTATGCTGTTATGTAGTTAAGTGATTCATTCCTTTCCTGATTCGAAACATTATACCAACTACTACCATCAAATCTTAAAATATCTATTAAAGATTCATTGGAACCTATTGTCTCATTATCTAACCAGTAGAATGTTAATTCATTTATCTTCGCATTCGCATCATCTTTAACAAGTTCTATATACTTTCCTTCTGCAAGCGGAGAATAAAGAGGAGGCTCAACGCCCGGCTTTGAAGCCTGTTTCAACCTGAACCCACCTGTTGAAGAAAGGATATGTATATTTGTGTTGTTAACATATCCTGAGAAGTTGAATACTGAGTTGATGGAAACAACAGCCACAGTGGATGAATTTGTGAATTTATTGTTAAACCCATTCAGTGAAGAATTGAAGAGATTGAAGAGTGTATTTGCCTGCGCTACATCAAAATTATGCTCTTCTACACTCGAATTCAGGGCTGAAACATAGTAGGTATAGTTTGATGTATTAAAAGCATTTCTTATGCTAACATTCGTTGAATTGATAACGGTTATGTAATGGGTTGATCCTCCTGTGTCCTGCAATGCTGATTTGAAGTTAATGTCTAATGAAACATTTGAAGATAGAATTCTTATGCATGTTAACCCCCCAAGGGGAGATGGAAGAGAAGGTGAAAACTTATCGTAAAGCACATAGTACTCCCCCCCTGATGTTATATCCATACATCTGTATATAGGCTTTAGCATGTAAAACAATCCAAACACAGTTGAGGTGTTTACAACAAGAGGCTTAACTTCACTCTCTTTTAATAATTCATTTGAAGTTTGATTGTAAACCATGTAAAACCTGGAATCAGATGAATTTGATTTAAGCAGGAAGATAAATGACTTATTGTAGGAAGATGGAATACTTTCTGTATTTACCTTAAAGTAAGTTAACATAACATTATCAAAAGGTGTTATTTCAAAGAATGTTCTGTTCAAATCTTCAAAGTCTGGATGGGGCTTTAAGGGCTTCGAAATCTTCTTCATTGAGAAGTTTTGATTATGAGTTAGGAAGGATAAAGTAATATTGAAGAAAGTTGTATTTGTAAAGTTTATATTAATTGGATCTGATGAATTTATGTAAACGAAGTTTGTGGAGTTAAAAAGTGAATCAGCAATATTTAATCTTCTAAAGGAACCACTGGAAGTGTTTATTAACAAATCATATGTATTATTTGTTAATGAGATATTATACATAAGCCTTTCTCCCACATAATTGTCTCCATAAACCTGAGATAAACCTGCATGGCAGTCCTTGATTAATGCATTTCTTAATATTAAGTCGTATCCGCTTCCAAAAACTGAAAATCTATTTATGCCTTCTTCACAATGTTCAATGGCTAAATTTGACAAATAACCACTGCCATATTCGGTGGAGAATCTCAACCCATAAGTAACATTATATATTGATATATCGTCTACATACAGGTTTCCACCGACTGACCTCAAACTCAATGCTCCTCCATTAATGTTGAGGAAAGTTAAATTTGAGATATTTGAATTCTTCAACAACAAAAAAGCACCATTACCGTTTGTTATATTCTCAAAGGAGATATTCAACAAAGAAGCATTAATAGAATAACTACCCTCTGAATAAACACCTTTACCTGCATTCACAACAACTCCACTCTTTATTAAAATATTCTTCACAAAAGGACAGCCTGTGCAATCATCTGAAGCCAGGCTAATGCCATACTCACTCAGGTTATTCATGTAAAAAGACTCAAGAAGACCACCCTGGCTTTGTTCTACAATTATTCCCCTAAACGAATTCAAACATGTTGTATTCTTTAAGTGAAAGGAAGATGACCTGAAAAACCTTAAATCTCTAACAAGGTTCAGATTAGAGTTAAACATATTAACTTTATTAGAATTTTCAATAGAAAGAGCATCAACATAGAGAGATATATTGTAAAGCCTTAGATTATCAAATGATATATTGATTGAGTTTCTTAAAAGAAATGAATAAGAAGAGTTAAATATACCTAGCTTGGTAAATGTGGAGTTGCTCAAGCCAACAATTTCAATCCTTTTATCTGGATGCACAGCATTAACATCAAATAGTTTCACATTTGAAGAATGATAAATCCTAAATGAGCCATCTTCAACATAGCCATCTGAAATATTCAGGAATTTAGAGTTATTCACAAAAAAGCTTGTAGAGTTAAAAGAAGTGAAGTTTTCTAAGTCAATGTTTGATGAATTGTAAGAAAAGAATGCAGTTTCTTCAGAACTTTTTGTATTTCCAACATCTACATTAGTTGAGCTATTTAAGTAAACTAAATAATTATTGCCCTCTCCTTTTAAGTTGCTCAGATTAATATTGGAAGCATTAATTACATACAGGGCGTAAGTATAGTTAAATATCTGCGAAGGACCAAGGGCAGAGATGTTGGAGATAAAGCTAATATTCTCACCCATAATAAGCACTCCATATGTAGGTCCAACCTGGTCAGAACTCATGTTGTAACCATTAAAGTTAACAGTTATGTTAGAGCCCTTTATTCTAATGCACGCATAGCCTGGCAAAGGAGTGGTTTGAAATCTTGTTCTAAACAAGTTCCTTATAACTGTATAGTTCCCTGGCTTTTGAATTGTTCTGCACCAGGGAATTAGATAAGGAGCATAAGCAAAAGCCTCAAATACAGAGAAATTGGTTATGTTGTATGCTTCAATCCATCTCTCTGCTTTATTCTCAGATGTTGTTAAGTTGAACCAGTATGTATCGTTGTATCTCAAAATTGTAAATGTTTCGTTTTCAAAACCTGTTACATCGCTGCTCTCATAGTAAATCCTTAACCTGTCTATAAATGCATCTGGCAGTGCTTTCTCAATTTTTATAAGTCTTGGAGTCTGGAAAGGAATGTATTCATCTGGTAATGTAATTGGCTCTGTTGTAGAGGTAATTCTTACTGATGCATTCTGCATAAACAAAGATATCCTTGTGTCTTTAAACCTGCAAAATTCAAATGAAATGTTAGATGTGTTAACCATCTCAACAGCATAAACACTCGCATTGATAAATGAGATATTTGTAAGATTGGCACTATTAAGCTTAAACGATTTCAGTCCCCTACCTACCCTTGTTGTGTTAACCATTCTTGTATTTTCAATTGTGCCATTCTCAGCATAAAAATCAGTTGAATTAATTATATAAAAACCATAATCTAAGTTTTTAGCATAAAAATTAGAGAAAGAAATATTTGAGGACTCCTTTATTAATGAGAAGGTACCAGTTCCATTAAGAATACCTGTTGCATCTTTAAAACTTAAATCATTGGAGTTTTCAACCAATATACCAATCCCAAAGTTAGATAAGTTAAGAGAGGAAAAAGAGGAAGATGAATAGGATATATCAACTGAAACATTTAAAATTTTCATAGATAAATTCTCACTATTAAGAGAAGAATTGTAAATCATAATTCCTGTACCTTCATACCCTACACCTGAAAATGTGCCTTCTATCTCACAATTTGATAAAGTCACATTTGTAACCTTGCTTAAAGTAGGGGATAAAACCAACACACCGTAATTGTTCCCTGAGATTGAAATTTTATGATTATTACATTCTAAATAAACATTGCTTGAACTTATCTTTATGCATGCATAGCCTGGCAAAGGAGTGGCAGATATATTTGCTCCTGCTAAATCGCCTGTCAGGTTGTAATACCCGGGAGAGGATATGTTAATGCATGAGTTAAAGTTAATTGAAAAAGCAACCAAAACAATCATCAACAGGACTAACAACTTCCTCATGCATGCACCTGATAGATTATAAGGAATTCCAATTAAAAATATTTTGATTTGATTTAAAAGCATGAGGAAGTTACTGCTCTTAATATCCCTTATTCTCTTATTACATGCTGCAACTGTGGAAATCGTTTGCTCTGGTTCCTGCGTTCCCAAAGACAACACTGTGTGCATACTTTTAAGAGAAGGCAACATTGTGTTAAGAAATGAAACATTGATTGTGAATGGCCTTCCATACAAAACAAATGCAATGGGCATTGTCGAGGTAAACATAAGCCCTGGTTCTCCTATTGTTGTGGAGTATGAAGGAGAATTATTGTTAAATCAAACATCAAGGGTTTGTGGTGAAGTAAAAAGCTACGAAAAATCAGAAGATGATTCAAACGAGGTTGCATCAACTAATGAGCCATTGTGGTTGGTTTTAATCCTTCTTTTAGTTGCCCTCTTCCTGGCTTACTATATTTTAAGAAAAAGGAAGGATAATGATTTAAAAGGGAAAAAGAGAAAAAATAAATCGTGGAGCCAGAAAATGTAATAAAGGAGTTTATGGATATTTATATTGCTTTTAACTCAATAAGGACCAGCTTTGATGCTTTTTGTAGGAAAAAAGACAAAGCATTTGTTTTAAAGTACCTGACAAATATAGATGCGCTGGAAAGGCACTCTGCAGTGTATTTAAAAAACGCTGCTAAGTTTATGGAAGCGACTCCTTTTATTATCGGTGAAAAGACAAATAAAGAAAGGTTGAGAGACGACACCATATATTATAG
>JALVSQ010000047.1 GCA_027024255.1 Microcaldota archaeon | reverse complement strand
TTCAAAACCTGCTTGAAGCAAGCTTTGTTTTAGAAGGTTAGTATTGACATCCTGCTTTGTATCAACAGTTATCAAGGAACCTCCTTTAAACTCAACACCAAGTTTTATATGTGGGATGAGAAACAGTGCGAATATAAACAGAAGAACTGCTATTGCTGTAAATCCAAGATACATTCTATTTTTGTAAATATTCATATTATCCCCTTCATTTAACAACCTTAAACTTTTTCAAAAAGAATTAAAAAGCTTAGGGCTTTACTCAAAGGCATAATAGTTGCCTTCTTCCCTTTGTTTTCTATCTACAACACTTCCTCTTTTATTTATTTTAGGCCTTTTGCTATCCTTATCTCTTCTCATTGTTATGCCCATTTGCTTTAGGAAAAGGTTCATACCTTCTTTTTTTGGTAAAGGTCTGGAGGCTTTTCCCTCTACAGAAGAAGTGCCTGTAAACACGATTAATCTGCTGGCAATTCTGTCAAGAAGGGTTATGTCGTGGTCAACAATAAACACAATCTTGTTTTCTGTTTCAGCAACATCCTTCACTAATTCTGCTAAAGCCAGTCTCTGCTCTACATCTAAAAATGCTGACGGCTCATCAAGTAAATAGATATCTGCTTCTCTGCTTAAAGCGTAAAGCACAGCTACTCTTTGAAGTTGTCCTCCGCTTAAAGAGCTATCCTTTTTCTCTAAAAGCCTGTTTGGAATATTAAACAGTTGTAACCCTCTTGCCAGTACAAATTCATTTCCTCCCTTTAATATTTCACTTACATATTTTCCTGTTCTTTCTAAATACTGTTTTTTATAAGAGATTTTCAGTGAAGTTTGAATACTTGCATTGTCAGGTTTCTCGACACCTGCCAGCATTTTTATGAAAGTTGTTTTTCCCAGTGCATTTCCTCCAGCAATTCCTACAATTTCTCCTTTCTTAATTTCTCCACCTTCAACTTTTAAAGTGAAATTGTTATAGCTCTTGTGGAGGTCAGGGTATTTTAGTATTACCTCTGCACTTGATTCTGATTCACTGTAAGTAGAGAATTTTATTTCAAAGTCTCTTATCTTCAAATTTTCTGCTTTTAAGAATCCGTTCAAATACTCATTAATTCCATTTCTCGCAGGTTTTATTGAGCTTACGGCACCATATACATCTTCCTCGCCAAAGAATACATATACATAGTCAACTAAATAATCAAGTATGGCTAAATCATGGTCAACAACTATGCTTGTGTTGTTTTTTCCAAATTCTTTTAGTTTTATTGCCATCTTTAACCTTTCCTTTATATCTAAAAAGTTTGTTAATTCATCAAAGTAGTAGATATCTGCTTTTTTGCTCAATGCAATTGCTATGCTTAATTTTTGTAGTTCTCCCCCGCTCAACTCGTTAAGCTTTCTTGACCTTATTCTTTCCAGATTGAATTCATTTAGAATTTCATGAGGAATGTTCAGCTCTTTTAGCAGCTCACTTACACTTATCTTTGAACTTCTCAGTCTCTCAATATTTTGAGGCTTTATTGATAATTTAAGGGTTTTCAGGGATTTTAAATAGTTTCTTTGCTCAATTGGCAACTCATTCATAAGCTCTTCATTAAGTTCCCCGCCAAAGTTGGGTTTCAGCTGGCCACTTAATAATTTTATTGCAGTTGTTTTTCCTATCCCGTTTTTGCCTATGAAACCTACAACCACATTATCTTTTGGTAAAGGTAGGCCATGAAGTCTAAAAGCATTTTTCCCATATGAAAAAATAGGAATACCTAAATCCTTTGTTAGATTAATTATAGTAATAGCATTTGTTGGGCACTTTTTTACGCATATTCCACATCCGATACACAAGTCCTCTGATATTATTGGATAAGATGTGTTTTCATCAATTACGATGCACTCTTTACCCATTCTATTTACTGGACAGACTTTAACGCAAACATATCCGCACTTTTCCTTTGTGCAGACTTCTCTGTCCAAAACAGCAATTCTTTTGCTCATTTTCTCCCTTTTTTGTTTAAATTTTATAGATAAATTTAAAAACACAATATCCTCATTCTAAAGCATGGTAGTAAAAAAATCTTCTAAAAAAAGTACAAAGAAAAAAAAGGTTAGAAAGAAATCAACGAAGAAAGTAACTAAAAAGACAAAGAAAACAAAAAAGAAAGTTGTAAAAAAGAAAGTTAGTAAAAGGTCTAAAAGAACAACAAAGGCAAAAAGAACAAAGAAAACAACAAAGAAAAAAACAACTAAAAGAACAAAGAAAAAGTGCAAAAAGAAAAAGAAGAAATAAAACTATATAAGTTTTAAACCCGGGATGTCGGCATACGACATCCTGTCTTTTGTTAAAAAGAATGCATCGTTCACAATTGCGATTGCTGCATTGTAGATAATCCTGAATTTTGGTTTTCTTTCTTCTGCAACAATTCTGTAAAGTTCCCATGCTTTTGTAGCTGCTTTTTCATCGAAAGGAAGAACATTGAATAAAGTTGAGATTTTTATCACAGTTTCTTTGTCTTCCACAGTCAGGCCAAGCTCTGCCAGTGTTAATGAAGTTATTGAAAGCTCTTCTTTCTCTATGTACTGGTTTATTTTTTCAACAACGCTTTTTTCTCCTAAGAGATAAGACAAAAGCATATCCAAATCAATGCAAATCTTAGCCATTCTTTATCACCCTCTTCAAAAATCTTTTATTTATGTGGCCTACTCTTAATGAGCCTGCTAAATTTTCCAATTCCTGTTTTGCACCTATCTTTTCATAAACGCTTA
>JALVSQ010000046.1 GCA_027024255.1 Microcaldota archaeon | reverse complement strand
TTGACATTCATCGTCAATATTGTTTACATTTGAAGATAATAACAAAGTTTTAGACGTACTATATAGTATTGAAACTATTCTTGCTATTCAACCACAAAAACCATTCTAAGCCGTTTTAGACGTACTATATAGTATTGAAACAGTGGTATTGTAGGAGTTGCCAAGACTGTGCCAACAGGTTTTAGACGTACTATATAGTATTGAAACCACAGAAAATCTCAACGATAAAATGAATGAAGTTCTAAGGTTTTAGACGTACTATATAGTATTGAAACTCTTCAAAATCCAGTCCAAAACCTAAGGAAGGTATTGTTTTAGACGTACTATATAGTATTGAAACTTTTCTAACTCTGTCAATAAACTATCTATTGTTGCATGTTTTAGACGTACTATATAGTATTGTAAAGAGAATCCTCTGCTTTAACTCCTTTTATATAATCATCGTAAGGAGAGTCCTTTCTCTTTAACAAAACGATTCTTGATTCTCTTTGCTCATTATGGTATTCATAAGAAGGTAAATATTCAAGCATTTTTTCAGCGTATGCTTTAACCTCTTCATGGCTTGGCATATTGGTTTCTTTAAGCCTCTGCCTGCTCTGGCCTAAAAACATGTAAGCCTTTAATTCAATATAATCTGCTTTGCTTTTTTCAAATATATTGGCATAAAGAGGTAAAAACTCATCCTTATCATTTATGCCTTTGATGACTGTAAATCTTATCACTCTTCTGCAATTAAGCTGAGGTAGAACCTCTGTTAATGTCCTTAAAAGCCTTTCCCATCCATCCTTATAAACACTCCTGTTTATTTGTTTAAACAACTGCTTGTTGGGAGCAGCAATGCTTATGTAAAGCTGGGTTGGTAACGCATCCATTTCCTTAAGCTTTAAAAAAACATCAGGTTCCTGGCCATTGCTAACAACAAATATACTCCTAACTTCTCTGTGCTTCCTTAACTCAAGTATCATCTCTCCAAGTTTTGGATAAATTGTTGGTTCTCCACTAAGGCTTATAGCCCAATGGCTTGGAAAAAGCTCATAAGCCTCGTAAAACAGTTTCTTATTAACTTTGCTGTTTCCTCCAAATCCACTCAACAGCTTCCTTCTTACCTTAACTGTCTCCTCAATTATGAATTGGGGATCATCAACCTCCTCTTCTTTCATCTTTATTCTTGAATACCACTCCATAGGTCTCCAGCAGAATATACATGCCTCCTGACACCACGCAGCAGCAGGGCTCATCTGAGCACAGCGATGGGTATCAACTCCGTAAAACTTTTGTTTATAACAAACACCCTTACCAAGCAATGCTTTTTTTGTCCATGAGCATATTTCTATTGCTGAGTGATGACCCACAATGCCGTAAACCTTTGCCCATTTTTCAATCTGCTTTTTGTTGAAGCTTATCTTTCCATCTCTAAATTCTTCGTGTATCCTGCCTTCTATTCTAACTTCGGCCATCATCTCACTCTAAAAGAAATAATAATGTAGTTCTTAAAAGTGTTTTGTAGGAATCTTTAAAATTTCTAAACTTCCATCCCATTCAATTTTAAGACAAAACTCTTCATTTAACTTACTCCCAGGTGAGATATAATACTCCATATTTGAAATAATACTTCCTGGTTTGTCAGTTGATTTCTTCTCTTTAGGATCAAAGTACCCCCTTCCAGTTAAGAGTTCAACATCTCCTTGAAACTTAATATCTTTATTATACTTTAGATGTGCGTTAATAAAAGGTTTATCTTTTGATATATGCACAACAGGTTCATCTTTTTTTCTCTCCAAATGGTCAAAAACAACATGACCAAAGCCATACTTGGATTCCCCACCAAGAATAAGTTCCTCTACTATGTTAAAACCATCAATAAAGAGACCATTACTTTTTATTACAACATCTCTGTCTTTTATTTTAATGTTGTCTTTAACCCAAATACTTCCAGAAATCTTTACATCTTTAATATTACCTTTTTTATCTCTGAACTTATTATTTATAAACTCAATTTCATGAAGGCTCTTATCTTTAGCACTTCCTTCTTTATTTATTGCTGTTGAGATTCTGTTAGATATGAATGTATATTCAAACTCTTCTTTTGTTATGTTACCATATTTTAAGCCTTCCTCTGTATATTTAGGAAAATAAACAGTCTTGCCATCATAAATATAGAAATAAGAAAACCTGAAATTGTTCTTAACTATCTCTCCAACTTTTTGATAACATGTTCCTTCATTTGTCTCACTACTCTGGCAATCCTTTAATGGATCACTATATAAGTATTCTGTTATTCTTTTAGTTATAGCTCCCCAAAGATTTCTTCCAGGAACATAATACCTGGTAGGAGAAACCACAGAATATTTAGAAGGTAAATATCCAATATGTAAAGGACTTTTTAATCTAAAAACAACTTCTATTTTCTTCCATTCATTGTTATTACTCATCTTTTTCACCAACGCCATTGTACCTGCACTGATAGGGATTTACTTCATTCAAAAACGTCAACACCATTTTAAAGATGCCCAAAAAACCCTGAAAGTTGTTTCCAGCAAAATTTATCATAAAGGTAAAATAGAAATAATACTTGGAGAAGAAAATAATAAAGCATATATCGCAATAAAAGATGAAAATGAAACGTTCTTAGCTAAAATAGTCGTTCAATTTACAAGATATCCATTGTCTGAAGACCACGAAATATTCAAAAGACATGAAGATTTGATAGAATATAAAGCTAGTTCTGGCTCTATTCTATATTTGATAGGTGATTTCAA
>JALVSQ010000045.1 GCA_027024255.1 Microcaldota archaeon | reverse complement strand
CTGCTCTTCTTTGAGCCTTTCCTTTCACCAACCATCCTCCTCAACATAGACGAAAATTCATATACAAGATGTTCAGGTATTTCATTAACACTGATGCCTTCTTTCTTCAATACTTCCCTAACTGCTTCATCTGCAGACATATCAGGAAGCCTTGAGATGTCCCCATTATGTACATCATAATCCCCACCGTTGAGTACCTCATCAAAAATCTCCCCATTTTCAACTGCGTAAGGTTGAATAGACACAGTTTCCGGATTATTATCCTCCTTTGCTTCCTTATTTTCATTTTTGACATCTTCCAGTCCTTCTTGAAGAGACTCATAATTTTTATCTGAACTCACAACCCTTATCGAATCTTCTAAAAGGCTTTTCAGCTTTTCACTCACATTTTCTTCTTTTTCTCCTTTTAATTTATTCAACTCCTTCTCGAAGTCTTTCATAAACTTATCTATATCATTCTTTGACTTTGGGTTAAGAAGGGCTTCGGCAAGCTTTGTAATAGAACCACTTATTTCCTCAGGCACTTTCATAGAGTCTCCATCATACAGAATATCTCCTATCAACCATACTATTTCAGGCCTTATATTCATTAGCTCAGCCGCTTCAGCCTTTTTTAGTTTCTCTTTCTTAGACTCATCAATCTCCTCCACAATCGTTGAATTATCTGTCATGTTATAATTTTAATAAACAAATGTTTAAAAAGGTTATCAAGTTTGAAATTTCATGGATAAACCCTTGTTCTATCCCTTGGGAATAGCATAGCCTCTCTTATGTTATTAAGGTTAAGCACCTTCATTGTAAGCCTCTCAAGCCCGATGCTCCACCCTGCATGAGGAGGTGCTCCGTATCTAAAAGCTTCAATGTAAAAATCAAAATTCTCTGGCTTCAATCCTCTTTTCCTCAACTGCTCTTCAAGCAATTCAGGAATATGAATCCTCTGAGCTCCTGAACTTATTTCAAGGCCTTTGTACATCAAATCATAAGCAAGGCAAACATCTTCATCTCCTTCCTTTGGCATTGAATAAAATGCCCTTGTTTTTGTAGGCCATTCATGGATTATAAATACTTCCTCATTGAGCAATTCACTGATTTTGTGCTCTTGCTCTTTTGTAAAGTCTTCTCCCCACTCCATCTTTACATTGTTTTCATTGAGTAACTCCACTATCTCAGTATAAGTATATCTTTTAACCTCTTTCGGCACTTCAAAGTCAGGATTTAATTCCATTAAATTCTCATTCTTTTCAACACGCTTTAGTATGGCCAAAAAAGTAGATGAAAGCATATCCATAGCCACTTTATCATCTGCAAATGCCATCTCTATATCCATCTGAATAATCTCGTTGAGATGAGTTGTTGTGTTATGCTTTTCTGCTCTAAAAACAGGCATGGTCATAAAAACCTTTTCCAGCCCACCAACAACTGCCATTTGTTTGTAAAGCTGAGGACTCTGAGCTAAAAACGCCTTATGCTCAAAATATTGAATTGGGAAAACATCTGCTCCTCCTTCTGTTGCAGCAGCAACAATAACAGTGGGATGAATTTCAACAAAGCCCTTCGAAAGCAAGTACTCCCTGAAACCCGTTACAAGCTCTGATTTAACCTTAAATATAGCAGAAACATCATGCTTCCTTAAATCAAGGAACCTGTAATTCAACCTTATATCTAATTCACTCTTAACTACACCTGTTGGGTCAACAGGCAGCTTTTTGTAAACTTTCCCAACAACTTTAAAATAAGAAGGGATGAGCTCAACACCATCAGGAGCTATTTTGTTTTCAACTACTTTGCCTTTTACAACAACTGCCTCTTCCTTATTAACATCAATGGCATTAAAAACCTCATCAGGCACAACTCCTTTTTTGGCAGTTATCTGAATCTTTCCTGTCCAATCTCTAAGCAATACAAACTTCAGCTTACCCAGATTTCTGAATTCATGGACAAATCCACCTATCTCTACTTCTTTACCTGTGCTTTTCTTCGCTACATTAATATCCATCTTCATATGAAACACCAATAGTAGAATAAAGGAGAATTTTTTTAAGTGTGTGAGTTAGAATCAGGTTTATTTTCTTTTTCTTCCTTAATAAGACCGTTTCTTTTTAATACATATAAGGGTTCTATCCTCTTTAAGGTTTCATCATCCCCATATACATAAGCAATGACTCTTGACTTCTTCATCCCTGAATGTTGCTGGATTTTTTTAATAACTAAAAGCTCAGGAGAACAACCTATTTTTTCAACTATTGCCTGCCTCACTTCCTGCCTTTTAGGCGTTGCCATATCATAACTCAATTCAAATATGTACTCCACTCTACCAATCAAAGGATTATTTGTTTTTGATAAAACATCTACATTCATGTTAATCACCTTTATAAACTCTTATTATTGTTCTTTGACCCATTGCTTCCATGACCTCAACTTCTTTACCCTCTTCAATATCTCCCTTTAACTCATCAGGAATAGCAATATCAAACATTTCATAAGTCTCTTTATGCATCAGTTGAGCACTATCTCCTGAAATAGAGATTACCTGAGCATCATACTTCTTAATAACAGGAATCTTCACCTCTGCATCACTTGGTGTAAGCAGTGTTTTCTTTTGATTGTTAAATATGCCAATAGCTGTAATTCTCATCTTCGCTGCTCCATGTTTTCCTGGCTTTGAGACATCAACGCTGACAACTCTGCAGGGGACCCCATCTATAATTACATACCTTCCTGGTTTCAAATCTTTAGCCTCTCCAAATACAAAATCATCAGCCATTATATCACCTGATTTAATTTCACAAATAGGATTGAGAATGATAAAGTTTTAAAACCTACTCCAAAATGGCAATGTTTAAAAT
>JALVSQ010000044.1:1948-8830 GCA_027024255.1 Microcaldota archaeon | reverse complement strand
GACGAGCCTTCATAACTCTCATTCTCAACAATAAACCTTGCTGATATGGGCTTATCGTCTTTCACAGCCTTTAATGTTAACCTGTAAAAGGGCACTTTAAACAAACTCTCGTATGTTAAGTTATGCAAATCAATCTCGAAATCCTGTGCATATCTAAATTTAGTTATATGAACTTTTATCTTACAATCAAGGTTATCAACATCTTTTTCTTTATTAACGACATGAAATGTAACCAGTCCAGAGGCATTTGTTTGCTTAAGAGGTGTTGTTCTATAATCTGCTGTTTCATTTAAGCTATGCACTGTTTTTGAAACCTGATATGTTAATGAAACATAAGCATTGGGAACAGGCCTGAACTGCTCATCAACTACCCTTATTTTTAAGTAAAGATTGTATTCAGGTTCGCAGGCATTATAAGCAAAAACTAATGTAGTAATAAGTAAAGCGAGAAACAACCACCTCATAACACAAATTCTGATGGCGAACATTTAAAAACTTACTTCATATGGGCTTAGATGTAAATGCTATTCGAGAATGTGTTTAAGTAAATGGGCAAAATAGTTCCTCTGACTCTTTTTATATAATCTTCCATATTCTTCTTGAACTTTCTTTCAAGAAGGTACTTAACTGAATCAAGCAATACATCCAGTTCGGTTATTAGATTACTATGGGTCTTAAAAAATTCTTCTCCAAACATTGAAAGCTCAAATCCCTCTATGAAAACTCCTTCCCTGGTAATAAAGATATTTGAAGGAAGTAAGTTCCCGTGAGCTATATTTAACTTATGAATTTCAGATAATAAAAATGCTGACTCTAATAAAGCTGACTCTACATGCTCAAGCAAACTGGCATTGGGCTCTGAATTCCTTATGAGTTGATGTAAAGAAACTCCTTCTTTTACTTCCAGCACGAATGAAGTACTTGCCTTTCCATTATATTCCTTCTCTATCCTTGTTAGAGGTCTGGGAACTGAGAGATTTTCCAATTGAAGGAGGTAGTCTAACTTCTCAAATTCATTATTCAAAAGCCTCATTCCCAATTTATCTGCTGGCATTTTTAATACAAAAAGGCTATCCTCTTCATAAGGATTTAATCTTGTATAGGAATAAATAAACGGTTTCAAACTTCTTTGATTGTCATAAGCATTTCTCTCTTCCATTAATGAGGCTAATCGAAATGGAGAAATCTCTCTGGCTTGAGTAAAATGCCTCGTAACCTTTATCCTCATAGATGTGGGCGTTCTAAGCTCAACCATCCCTACAATCATTGCAAAAGAGTTTTGGAAGGAACATTATTAAAACCTTTTCATAAGCCTTAAAACTCGTTTATAAAAACTTCTTATCCTTTTCCAATGACTGCCTTTCCAGTAAATTTTCCTGCACTTAACGCAAATATAAAAATCTCTGTGATGAGTGTAAACCCTCTTAGGAACTTTCTCTTTAATCTCGCTTTTTTTAACCTTTTTAAGGGTTCCTCCACATGCAGGGCAAAATTTAGGAGCTAAAGACGGCTTTTCTCCCAGAGATGCAAATATGTAAGCCAGGCTGTAATCTAACCTCTTCCTTTCTTTTATAAATACACAAAAAGCAACCTTTCTTGCTCTATTGCACAGCTCGGAATCAGCCGTTATTAGAATATCCCCAGGCTTCAAAAGATTAACTATTTCATCATCCTTGAAGCCTCTTATGTATCTTACATTTTTTCCTAATATTACCATCCACTTTGCTATTGTCCCAAGCATTTCATCAACATATATCATCTAAGCCCAGCACTCCTATTGCTATTAAACCCGTAAGCAGAGGTACATAAAAAGCATTCAATCCTATTACTGAAAGGAGATAACCAAGGACTATGTTCCCTGTAAGCACACCCAGACCCATAACTCCTTCAAGAATACCAAATCCCCTGCTTGAACTCCCTATAATATCGCCTATTAAAGCATTCAAATTACCTTTAAATAGTGCGAAGCCCAGACCATAAATCAAAAACCCCACCTCAAAGGCACTCAAAGAAAATGCTAAAGCAGAGAGAGAAAGGAAAAGGATACCTGCACTGACTATTATTTTCTCCCCCATTCTATCAGCAAGTCTTCCTGCTGGATATGCCAGCAAAGCATAGACAACATTAAACATAATAAACAGAAGTGTTCCCTTAAGCACATCTCCAACCTCAACCAGGGGGATAAGCACTCCATAAGCGGAGAAGTACGCTATGAATGAAAAGATGAGTAGAGCAAAAGGAATTTGAGTCTTCACCTTAATCTTTATGCCGTTGTTTGTTTCTTTTACCAGAGCTACAGGAATAAGTGATAAAAAAGAAATGAGGCCTCCTATTAAAATTATCAACCTAACAGGTAACTTACTGAGCAAAAGGAAGGCAGCAAGAACGGAGCCCATCAAAGCTCCTAATGTATCAAGAGCCTGCTGAATGCCAAATCCCTCTCCCTTATTATGATTCATTAACTGAGATATCCATGCATCTCTGGTGGGCTCCCTTATTCCTTTACCAAACCTATCCAGCGTAACAAAGGAGAGAAGGGCTGGAAGTGAAAATGAAAAGCTCAAACCAAGCTTCCCAATGGCAGATGTTAAATAGCCAAAAATTGTTGTGCTTTTCCTTCCGAGTTTGTCTCCTAGAATACCTCCTAAAAATTTTACAAATGTTGGAAATGATTCTCTGAGAGCACTCACCAGTCCAACCCAGAAAGCATTCCCTCCTAATAAAAGTATAAAGGAAGGCAAAACAGGCGTTATCAACTCGCTACCCATATCGTTAAAGAAGCTTGTTAAGCCAAGCATTGTGACATCTCTCTTGGCCATGCTAAGCACCTACCATCATCCTTAGCAAGTCGCGTAAGCCAGGGGCAAGACCAGCAACAATAACAATCGCATAGCCAAGTACCTTCTTATCCTCTTCCTTTTCCTCCTTCTCAAGTAAAAACGCAAACATAAGCGTAACAAGAACCTTTATTCCATAAAACCATATGTATCCAAAGTTTTCCCCGATAAATGATGGGAGGACATGCTGCTCATTATAATGCAGAAATTCTATTGCATAGTATGTAGCTGCTCCATCAAGTCCCTGAGAAAAACCAGCAAAAAAACCTAACCTTCCTCCAACAAAGAATGCGGCAATGCCTCCAGCTATTGCTAAAGGCAAAACATAGACAAGTGGCTCAAGAGAATGAATGAATGGGACGAGTAAAGCTATGTGAAATAATGCCAGTGCAGTGCCTATCCAGAAAGAAGACCATTTAGGCAACTTTTCAATCCTTTCAAGATAATAAAAGAATATGAAAAGGAATGCTGTTGTTATGTAAATGCCCGGACTAACATTAAACATATTGTATTCATAAAACTTCCATAAACCCTGCAAGTTCAGGTAATCAACTACATCTGTAAGCACTCTCTTACTTGAACCGAATATCACATAAGGAAGCAGTGAAATAAGAAAGTGATTATCAAAATGAATGCCTCTTCTTCTCCACCATTTATAGACAATGTAGATTGCAAGAAGGGCTAAGAAAGCATAAACTGTTGTATTGACAGCGTTATAACCTGTTCTTTCATAAATGGGTTTAACAAAAAACTCATCGAAAAAAGCGCCTACATCCATTTTTACACCTCTTTTTTGTAGAGAATAACTCTTTTCTCAGATGGAAGTTTGGAAACATTTTTTCCAAATGGCTTCAACTCAGAAATTCTTTTCCTTCCGTCAAACAAAGAGCTTATCTTCTCTGAAGCCTGAGGCAAAATAGGTTCTAAAAGAACTGAAAGAATGTAAAGAGATTCCAAAAGGTTCATCATATCGTTTTTATCTTTTGTTTTCCATACCTCTTTTTCATTCAAATAAGCATTCAGCATGCCTGCAAATGAAATCACCCTTGAATAACCTTCTGATATAATCCTCTCTACATCAAGGTTCTTTGAAAGAATGTTGAGGTTATCTATAATTGTATTGACTTCTCTACTAAGCCTTTCGTCCACCTCAAACTCCACAACATCATTTAGGAGTTTATGGGATAAAACTACTATTCTATTAGCAAGGTTCCCGATATTTCCTACCAACTCCTTGGAGTACATCTCTTCAAATATTTTCCATGAGAAGTCCCCGTCTGAACCAAAGGGTACTTTGAAAAGAAGGTAGTATCTTAAAGCATCGTGCCCCCATCTCTCCACCACTTCAACCGGGTCAACCACATTGCCTAAACTCTTACTCATCTTCCTGCCATCAACGGTTAAAAATCCATGGGCTACCTGCCTTTTAGGTAACTCTAAACCAGCACTCATAAGAATTGCAGGCCATATAACACAATGGAACCAGATGATGTCCTTTCCCATAATCTCAATATCAGGAGGCCAGAATTGTTGATAAAGGGACTTGTTAGATATGTAACCTATGCCTGAAAGATAGTTAAGTAGAGCATCAAACCACACATATGTAACATGCTTTTCATCAAAAGGTAGCTCAATACCCCAAGAAAGCTGCTCTTTTGGTCTTGAAATGGAAAGGTCCTTTAACTCACTCAACCTATCCAAAATCTCCCTCTTGTAGTTAGGTGGAAGGAAAGATGGGTTAGAGTTGTAAAATTCAATAAGCCTATCTTTATACTTACTCAATTTAAAGAAGTAAGAATCAATTTTTCTCTTTTCAACAGGTTTTAAGTGATAAGGGCATTTACCATCAACAAGGTCCTTCTCAGTGTAGTACCTTTCGCAGGCCACGCAATAATAGCCCTCATATTTTCCCCTATAAATATCATCTTTGTTGTATATCTTTGCTAATATGTCTTTAACTGTTTCCTCATGGTCTTCATCAGTTGTTCTAATAAATCTATCATAAGTTATATCCATCTTTTTCCATGCTTTCTTGAATTCAACTGCCATCTTATCAACGAACTCTTTTGGAGAGAACCCTTTTGCTCTGGCAGTTCTTTCTATCTTTTCACCGTGCTCGTCTACCCCTGTTAAAAAGAACACTTCATAGCCTAGGCTTCTGTAAAGCCTTGCGAAGCTATCAGCAATCAGTGTTGTGTAAGCAGAACCAAGATGTGGCCTGGCATTTGGATAATAAATAGGAGTTGTTACATAAAATTTTTGCATAAACTTGCATTTATCCGTTAAGTTTTTAATCTCTTCTTAAAGAGGCGATATACTTATGCTTAAGAGAACTGTTGGCTTTGAAGCCGAATTTTTTATAATAGACAGCGAAGGCAATATTCAACCTAAGGCAGATATTATTTTGTCTGAATCAAAAGGAACAAGATACCTTTTGATGAAAGAATACGCAAAGGAAGTGGTTGAGACAGCTACATTACCTTTTTCTGTCAGCGAAGCTACTGTGCTCGATTTTTTAAACTCCTTCTACGCAATAGATGAAGTGGCATTGAAGCATGACCTCTACCTTTTACCCATGGCTGTTTATCCCGGGGAATACGAGCCGGCAACAAGAACAGACACCTATTACAGAATAAAGGAGGATATCTTTGGTAAAAAGAATTTCAAAAAAGCAGCAAGAGTCACCTCATTCCACTTCCATCACAACCTGCCCCAGGAGAAGGAAGGCGTTCTAAACATTTACAATTTTATGGTCGCTGCTTCTCCTGTGTTCTCTGTGTTGAGTCAATCCTCACCTTTTTATAACGGCAAGTTCTTAGCAAAATCCGTAAGAGAGGTAATTTACAGAGATTTCGAAATAAGAGGAATAAAGGGCTGTTATTATGAATACCCAATATTTGGAGGTATATCTCCTTACTTTAAGTCCTTCAAAGAGCTGGAAGAGATGATAAAGAGAAGAAAAGAAACATGGGAAAAGCTTGTTAAAGAAAAAGGATACAGCACCATTCAAACAAAACTCTTTGACTTTAACTGGGGAACTGTAAGGTTAAACAGATTTGGAACTGTTGAGTTAAGAGTACCTGATATGACATTACCTTCTGTCCTGGTGGAGCTGATAAAACTGTTCAAAGATAGTGTAAATGTTTTATTTGATGAAAACCTGCGCATCACTATCTCAGATGTTAAAACCATAAAAAAGGAAGGGGATAAACTGCTGGTTCCTTCATACAGGAGATTGAGGGACATATACATAAGGGGGGCATTATACGGCCTGCAGGACAGAGAAGTTTTTGAATATATCAGTTCATTCCTGAAACTTACCAATGCAAAGCTAAAAAGGATTAACTCAATGCTTGAAAACAAAAGAACAGTATCTGATGCAGTTATTACCATTGCAAGGAGGAGGGGCTGGGATGGAGAGAGTGCTTTAACTAATGAGCTCGCAAAAGAGATAGCCCTGCATATGGCTAAACTCTTACTTGATGAAGCAAAAGAAGTGGAAGAAAAGGCCAAAAGGCTGTTAAGCGAGATAGATATCATATATGCTTACAATGACTCCTTATTTTTAGAACTCCTGAAAGATATAAGCAAAGAGAGAGCGATAGATATTGCAAGAGGTTCCCCATCCAGGTTGAAGAACATAAGCATAGTGGTAATTCCTCATGAAGCCATTAAGAAAAATGATTTAAAAGAAGTAAAGAAGTTATCTAAAAAATACAGAATAATAGTAGTGGGGAAAAAACTAAAAGACATCGAATCAATTGCTCTCCCTTCAACATCATGCGAGGAAAAGGAGAAATATATAAAAGCACTCCTTTCACTTCTGGCAAGCAAAGAAAACAAAACAATAAAAGAAATAGGCTATATTGGCTTTTCTGAATGCGATAAAAACCTGGTTAAATTTTTTGGGGCAGGATTTGCCCTTCCTTCCTCCCACCAAAGCGTGAAGAAGAATGCGGAAGTAATGCTAACATCCATAACAGATTTAGAAACCTTTTTGAGCAACCCTGATATTTAGAAAGGTTTTAAACATTTATGCCAGTTA
>JALVSQ010000044.1:0-1938 GCA_027024255.1 Microcaldota archaeon | reverse complement strand
GTTATATTGTAAAAGGGCCCGTAGCTCAGTCTGGTTAGAGCGTTCGACTGATATCGCTCTTCTCCGAGTGCGGAGATCGAAAGGTCGGGGGTTCAAATCCCTCCGGGCCCACTCATAAATTCTTTATGGGCTCCGGTCGTCTAGTGGACAAGGATGCTGGCCTCTCGAGCCAGCGACCCGGGTTCGAATCCCGGCCGGAGCATCTAAATCCTGGGTATTCATACTCACCTAAGGACAGGAGGCTCCATTGCGAAGCAATGGAAAGGATTCGAAGCCGAAGGGGAGAATCCCGGCCGGAGCATCTAAATTCCTCAATAAATAAAAATGTTGCCTGTAAAAAACCTCTTATGAAAAAAGTACTGGCTCTTTGCCTTCTCCTTTTGAGTTATTCCTTTGGTGGCCTTTACGAAGATAAAACGATAGGTGAAAACATATCTATAAATGCTTTTGTGAATTGCACCAATGAAACAGTAATTATAACCTCAAATGAATCTGTAAAAGCATACCTCATTTACGGTTCCTTAGTCTTAGGAAGTGGAGAAGGAAAAAGAATAAGCATAGCCTTCTTTGGTAAAATTCCAAACATAACTATGCCTTTCACATTAAAAATCGAAAAAGGAGAAAATCAGAGGTTCATAACATTCTGGATAGATGAGTGCAAAACAGTAGATTTGTTTTATTTAGTCAACGAAATAGAAGAAAGGCATGAAGAAAACATTGAGTATGAGAACGAAACCAGGAATGAAAGCATTAATACAACATACGACAAAAGTGTTGAGCAAAATATCTCAAACCAGACTAAATTAGTGGAAAACACTTCAAAAGACGAAGGGGTTAACTCAAAAGATGAGCAAAAAGAGAATTCAGATGAGAAGAAAGTTTGTCTTTTATCAACAATAACTTTACTGCTTGGATTAATCAAAAGCATTAATAAATAGTTCATCAATATTTAATTTGTGAGGGCCAGAATAAGCATTGAAGAGCACAAAGCATGGCTGAGGAAGTCCTTTATTTTACAAAACCTCAGCAGATATGCTAAACTGTTGAATCAAAAATTAAAAGAAGAAGTGTATGGAAAAACACCTGAATTTTATGCATCATCCACAAATTACCCTGACATATTTTTTGGAAATGGAATCTCGCTGAGCTCATATGCTGAGCTCAAAGACTTATTTGGAAAAGGTTATGATGAGATAATAAAAGCAAGGTTATCAAGCATAATTGCAAAGAGGTATGGAACACCTAAAACACTTGACAGATTAACAGAGGTAATGCAAGCCCTGGCAATGTCAAAAAAACCTGTTTATGCAGAAGCACATCTATCAAAAAAGCCCAAACTATTGCTAAGGCTATCTCCAAATACTTATCCCACAGGGCCTTCTTCCCCTGTAAAAAAGCTAATTGAAGCCGAAAACCCAAAGATACCAAAAAAAGTTTATGAACTTTATAATGAGAAGATAAATGCTGAATTAGGCGTATTGGAACTTTATATAAGAGGATTTGATTATTACTACATCCAGAAAATTTTTTCAGCAGGAATACTTGGAGTAAATAAAAAAATAGTGCCTACAAGATGGAGCATAACTGCTGTTGATGACATCATTTCAAGGTTTAACAGGAAAAAGGTGCTGAGAAACCCTGAAATAAACAATGTTATGGTATTCACATCATACTTCCTTTACAACAGGTTTGTAATTATCCTATTACCTGGGCCCTGGGCATTTGAAAACTTTGAGGCATGGGCTCCAAAAACAACATGGGGTGCTAAAACTTCCTACCTGATTACAGAAGAGTTTGAAAGTGCTAAGGGAAGAAAAACATATGCAGAAAGCCAGGCAGGAGCTTACTATGCTGTTAGAAATGTTGTTTTGGAGTATTTAGCAAAAATAAAAAGGCAGGCCTCAACAATAGTAATAAGGGAAGTACACGAAGGGTACA
>JALVSQ010000043.1 GCA_027024255.1 Microcaldota archaeon | reverse complement strand
GAATACTAATGATACATTTAAAAACTTAACTCTACTCAAACACTATGCTTTAAACTTATGCCATTTGCCTTTTTGGCAGATGGTTTTATGAGTATGAAGGGACGCAGCATAACCCAAGACGCTGCAACCCACCTAGTGGATGGCTCGGCTGCGGTTAGCGCGGCTCCGTGGCAAGCTGCGATAAGCCTGGGGTAGGTGCATGTAACCGTTGATCCCAGGATCGGGCTGTGTGCATGACTTTATAGTCATGCACGAATCACCCCGGGAATTGAAGCATCTTAGTACCGGGAGGAAAAGAAAGCAAATGCGATCCGGGTAGTAAGGGCGACTGAACCCCGGACAGACCGTCACGAATGCCTTAGCAGTAATGCTAAGGCGGATGTGTGGGGGAGCATCCTTTTGCCGAGCCGAAGTTCCCTGGAAAGGGACGCCATAGAGGGTGATAGCCCCGTAGGCGAAGGCAAAAGGAGCGAACCAGACGAGTACCGTCCTCTGGATAGAGGGCGGGAAGATGGGAGTACTAACTCCCAAGTCTAAATAGTAACCGCAGACCGATAGCGCACTAGTAACGTGAGTGAAAGCTGAAAAGCACCCCGGAAGGGGGGTGAAAAGAACCTGAAACTAGGTGGGGACAGGCAGCCAGGGCGTAAAAGCAACCCTGCAGAAGGTTTACATCGCAAGATGTAAACCCAAGCAGGGAACGCAGCGTCCTGGCATTCTTCTCGAAGCAAGAGCCAGGGAGTTCTGGGTAGTGGCGAGGTGAAAGCCGAAGCGAAAGCAAGATGCCCGCAGCCTTTTGGCAAGGGGCGACCTCTTAACGGGGGTTTAGTCACTGCCCAGAGACCCGAAGCCCGTTGCGAACTAGGGCGGAGCAGGGTGAAGCCAGCAGGAATGCTGGTGGAGGCCCGCAACTAGTGGTGGTATATTCCCCTTAGGTGACTCCGCTCTAGGGGTGATAGTCCAGTCGAGCCGGGCGATAGCGGGTTCTCCCCGAAATGGCCCTAAGGCCAGCGTCGCCGGAGCATGCCAGAGGGGTAGAGCACTGATTGGGGGAGCTGGGGAGGAAACTCCTCACCCCCCTATCAAACTCCGAATCCTCTGGCTGCGTAGATGGCGGCAGTGGGGTTCTCCGGGGTAAGCCTGGAGGCCCTTAGCGGAACGACGCTACGCAGGGTTAAGGGCCCTAAGTGCCGGCTAAGTGTGAATCCCAAAGGAGGCCCCTCCCTTAGACAGCTGGGAGGTAGGCTTAGAAGCAGCCACCCTCTAAACAACGCGTAACAGCGGACCAGCCGAGGGAGCGGTCTCCAAAAATTGACGGGGCTAAGCCGGCCCCCGATACCCTGCCGGAGGGCTCTGCCCTCATCGAGTAGGGGAGCGTCCGGGTGGCGCAGAAGCACGGCCGTGAGGTCGTGTGGAGCTGCCTGGAATGAATATCCTGGCGTTAGTAGCAGCGAACTTGGGTGAGAATCCCAAGGGGCTGATAGGGCACGGTTTCCTCGGCAACGTTCGTCAGCCGAGGGTTAGGCGGTCCTAAGGCGCTACCTAATCGGGAAGCGCCGAAAGGGAAGCCGGTTAATATTCCGGCCCCACATGGGTAGGTTTCCGGTAACGGATGCTCCATTCCTGACGCCTGGGGCTAGGTCCAGCCAGCAATGGTCCAAGCGGTGAAATCCCTGGAGTCTCATTATGAGGAGAAGGGGATGAAGCCGTGATGGGGTAACTGGACTGATGCCTTGGGCCCATGAAAAGGGAATGGAGAACGAGCCCATGTGACCGTACCTAGAACCAGTACAGGTGCCCCTAGCTGAAAAGGCTCAGCCCTGGAGGGAGAACCCAGGCAAGGGAACTCGGCAAATTGGCCCCGTATCTTCGGTAGAAGGGGTGCCTGCTCTCTCGCGAGAGCAGGTCGCAGTGACCAGGGGGGAGCGACTGTTTACCAAAAACACAGGTCGCCGCAAAGCGGAAACGCTTAGTATGGCGGCCGACGCCTGCTCACTGCCGGTACCTGAAAGCCCCTTACAAGGGGAAGAAGGGCCGGTAAAGAGCGGGGGTAACTCTGACCCTCAAATAGGGGGTCCAAAAACCTGGCTATATGCTGGGAACTCCAAAGCCTGAACCCCTGAGTAAGGGAAAGTGTTCAGGCTTATGAGGAGGATCAGCAGGCAACCGCCCGAGGTGATAAAACATGATTCATGAACTGGAAAAGCCAGAATTGTTCCCAAAAAGGAGGAAGTACCTCCACTGGTACATTGCTGGATTTGTTGATGCAGAAGGTTGCTTCTCAGTAAGCATAAAAAAGCAGAACAACACCAGATTTGGTTACGTCATAGACCCAGTGTTCCATGTAGTTCAAAGCAAAAAAGGATTGGAAGTGCTCAAAGCCATGAAAACTGTATTAAATGCAGGGAGAATTGAGAGAAAACATGGACAGGATGAATACCAGTTTATCATAGATAACAGAAGGCAAATTGCAGAGAAGGTAATTCCCTTCTTTAAGAAGTACAAACTCATAGTAAAATCAAATGAATTTGAAGTGTTTGCAGAGATTGTTGAAAGACTTGAAAAAAAGGAGCACTGGCATTTAGAAGGATTCAAAAGATTACTTAAACTTGCTTACTCAGCAACAAAGCAAAAAAGAAAGCGCTCTTTTGAGGAAGTAATTGCTTCCTTGAAGGGGCGGGAGTCCTCAGAGACCATACGCCAGGGCTCCTCTAAAAAGGGTGAGAAACCCTGAGGAGGAGCATGATATGGTCCAGCCTTCCTTAAAGGAAGGTTGCTTAAGGTAGCGTAATACCTCGCCGCTTAATTGGCGGCTTGCATGAATGGCGTAACGTCTCCCCCACTGTCCCTGCCTGGGACCCTGTGAACTCACTGCCCGGTGAAGATGCCGGGGACTCCCAGTGGGAAACGAAGACCCCGTGGAGCTTTACTACAGCCAGGTGCTGCTCTATCGGCGGGATTACAGAGCGTAGGTGGGAGCCTTCGAAGCTGCCTCTCCGGGGGCAGTGGAGGCGACAATGGAACACCACCTAATCTCGCTGATAGGGCTTATCCCGAAAGGGAGACAACGCCTGGTGGGTAGTTTGGCTGGGGCGGTACGCCCACGAAAAGGAAACATGGGCGCCCAAAGGTCGGCTCAGGCGGGTCAGAAATCCGCCGTAGAGGGTGAAGGACATATGCCGGCCTGACTGCTTTCCTAACAGCGTGGAAAGCAGGTGCGAAAGCAGGGCCTAGCGAACAGTGGTGCCCTCTTAGTGGGGGCCCACTCTGTCAGACAAGCTACCCCGGGGGTAACAGGCTTGTCGCGGGCGAGAGTACACATCGACCCCGCGGTTTGGTACATCGCTGTCGGCTTGGGCCATCCTGGCGGTGCAGGAGCCGCCAAGGGTTGGGTTGTTCATCCATTAAAGGCCCACATGAGCTGGGTTCAGTACGTCGCGAGACAGTACGGTAGTATCTACTGGGAGCGTTGCTCCTTGAGGGGAAGGGCCCCTTAGTACGAGAGGAACAGGGGCCCGGGGCCTCTGGTCTACCGGTTGTGTTAAGCACTGCCGGGCAGCTACGCCCCGTGACGATAAGGCCTGAAAGCATCTAAGGCCGAAGCGTCCCCCAAGACTAGGGAGCAAAAGCCCGCCCAAAGCAGATGGGTTCGATAGGGCGGCGGTGTAAGCCCTTAGGTAACGAGGGGTTTAGCCGGCCGCTACTAAAGGGATAAGTCTTGGGTTATGCTGCGTTCCTTTATTTTGATTTTTGAGCAAAAAGCAAACCTTTTTATTTGATTCGCTAAAACAGTTAAGCATGGGATTCGTTGAAGAATTTAAGACATTCATATCCAAAGGAGATGTTGTTGATTTAGCAGTGGGGTTTATAATGGGTGTTGCCTTCAAGGATGTTGTAAACTCTCTTGTAAATGATATAATAATGCCTCCTATAGGACTATTGATAGGTGGTGTTGATTTCTCTGAATTAAAGTTAGTACTAAAACCAGCTACTGAAAAAACAGCAGAAGTCGCAATAATGTACGGCCATTTCATAAATGTGGTTATAGAATTTCTCATAATAGGTTTTGTAGTATTCTTGCTCGTAAAAACAGTGAATAATATGAGAAGCAGAAAGTGAAAAGGTTAAAGTTCTAATCCTGACTTTCCTTCTCCGAATAAAAAGATAAAACTAATTGGAGACATTAACATTTAAAATAAGAATCAAGAAAGAACCGGTTGAGAGCAATTTCAACAAAACATTTTAATAAATTAAGGTTTATTCCTTTTATCCAAGAAACAAATAAAGGAAAGAGGGCAAATCATGATAATTAAAAATAACTTGTCAAAAGGAAGAGAGGAAAGTGAACTGGAAATAGAATGGAAATTAAGAATTAAAGATTTTGGCCCAATAAGCAGAGGTGAAATAACTCTCAAACCTCTCACTGTGTTTATTGGACCAAACAATTCAGGGAAATCTTATGCTGCAATGCTTATCCATTCTATATTTGAGTCCTATGCTCCAATCCCTTTCCCAAAAAGGATTCCTTTTTTTCTAGGAGCTCGACTCTTGATCGAAGATATTAATATCAAAGCTCTCCTCAGAGAGTTTTCTAGCCTAAAAAAGCAAATTAGCAGTTTAAAAGAAGGTGAAGAATTAGAAGTACCAAAACAAATCGTAGAAAAAATAATTAATAAGATTTTCGAAATAATATATGAAAAGAGATTAAGCAATGAAATCATTCGTTCATATGCTTCACCTATAGATGAGTTAGTCAGAATTGGGAAAAAATCATTTGAACTGGGCATTAATGTGAATTCATATGATGCCCATCTAATATTTCGGAAAAACAAACTAAAAATTAAAAGGTATCCCAAATCAGATGTTAAAATCAGAATCAAAGCTTGTGAAAATCCAATAATTAGAGTAGAAGAAAAAAAGAGCGAAATTTTTATCAAATTAGGTATTAGAAGAAAAGAAGGAGAAAGAACATTTCTCTTATTAATGTATACAATTTTGGAAGCAATCGCTTATAGAATCCACAAGAAAATAGCAATGCCATGTTACTATCTGCCTGCTGCGAGATCAGGTATACTCCAAGCTCATAAAGCACTCGCAGCAGGTATAGTAAAAAAAGCACCGTATGCTGGTATTGAAAAACTGGAAATCCCAAAGTTTTCTGGTGTAGTATCAGATTTCATATCCTCCATTATTGAGTTGCCTGAAAGAAAAGGCAAGTTTTATCAGCTTACAAAAAATTTTGAAAAAGAGTTAATTAAGGGAGAGGTTATAGTTCAAAATTTAGATGAATATACCTATCCAGAGATTAAATATGGGTTCAAGGGAGTCAAGATCCCATTACACAGATCCTCCTCTACTGTTTCTGAATTAGCTCCGCTATTTCTTTATTCAAAATACCTATTAAGACCTAGAAGTATCTTGATAATTGAAGAACCCGAAGCCCATTTACATCCAGAAAATCAGCGAATCTTAGCTAAATTTTTGGTCAGATTAATAAGAGCTGGTGTCAAAATAATAATAACTACCCATAGTGAGTATTTGTTGGAACAGCTAAGTAGTTTTATTTTGCTTAGTAAAATTAATCAAGAAAAGCGTGTTAAAAAATACAAGTATGGAAAAACAGATTTCTTGAAGCCAGATGAAATTTCTGCTTATGTATTTGTTTATGATAAAAAAACAGGGGGTCATAAAATAACTGAAATTAAAATAAGAGAAGAAGAGGGCATTCCCCAAGAGGAATTCATAAAAATTCATGAAGCTCTCTATGAAGAAACAATTAAACTCCAAAAGGATTTATTGAATTCTAAAAGATGAAAGATGAGGGAACAGTCCATGTCAATGGTAATATGTGTAAGAAATAATTTCGCTAAGGCAATAATGGATAAGTGTTATGAAAAAGGATGTAAATTAAAATTAGATAGGAAGAGGAAGGAAGTGAAAAGGTACGTTATATTAAAAGGTGAAAAAATCTCCAAAAAAGGTAAAATTTGTGATTGTATCATTTTTATGGAATCTAAAGGAGCTATTGTTATAGGAATAGTGGAGTTGAAAAACAAGGTTGTCCACATAAACGAAATTAAAGAGAAATTAACCAACGGATCAAAAATATTGTCAAACATTTTAAAAAGGTGTAACAGTTATCACACAAACTTTGAAATTTTCCACATTGTTTTAGCTAAAAGATGGCAATCCTCAGAATACAGAATATTATCTAAGGAAAAAATCAAAGTTAATGGGAAAAAATATAACATTATACTTAAAAAATGTGGAGTATCTTTTTTTAGGATTATATCCTCATTTAAGTAATTCTATCTTAAAAATGTAAAAACATAAATAGTCAAGGTTCATCTAGCGAATTTAAACTGCATCTTAATAAGGTTACTTGCTCACTTTAACCTAATATTTCAATAACATTTCAACAAACTCGAAGATTAATAAAATTTAAATATGCTTTGACTCCAAAGGGTTCATGTGCGAGTTAAGAGTTGAAGGAACAAAGGGAATTGTTGATCTATCAAAATGTCCTTTTGAGTTTGGCTCTCCTGAATTCATAAATTATCATCTAAAAAATCTAGTAAGTATTGTAAACGAAAAGCCGATAAACGAGTTGATATACGAGGAAGAGATTACATTCACACTTCCGCCTCAGGGTACTAAAACACTTGTTGAATATGCAAAAGTTCTTGCCCAAATAGAGGCGATAAGCTTAAAGGAGGAGATATACGGTCATCCTTCTGACCCTCAACACAACAGAAGGATTGAGATACTCAAGAAGTTTTTAAAGTATGCCTACATGAATCCTGTTTCAGCATCAAGGCTTTTGGAGGAGTACAAGGAACCAACACCAGACAAAGCCGTCTTTATGAAAGGCTATCAGATATTCAAAGGCTGGCTCGCAGGCATACTCAAAACATTCAAAAAAACAAAACTGTATCAGCTTGTTGAAAAAACAGGAGATTTGAGAAATGCTTTCCTCTCATTGGTAGGACTTCACAGCCTTTACTTTGTAAATGTTGTTGCTCTTGAACTGCCAAAAACAGCTGTGCCTTTGAAGGATCCTAAAGCAAAGTACAAACTGGATTTTGGACTGGAAGTTCAAATATACGAGGTTCCTGAAAGGGATATGTACATTTACTATCTAAGGAATCCTATTCTTGAAGGATTGAGTAAAGAATTGAAGAAAATGCTCAAAGAATTAATTGCAGCTGAGATGAGAGAGAGTTTTACAAATGCCGATTATAGTATATTGTTTAACCTGAAAGTTAATGAGTACAAATCATATTTCATGGAGACTGCAATACTCAACAACATAAAGATAACTCCAAAAGAGGCCCTGGTCATGGCAAGAGAAGCAGCCAGCTGGGTTGTGGGTCTTGGCTCTCCTATTGAAAATATAGCCTTAGACAGCGAAAATGTAACTGATATATACATTGATAGTGAGAACTCTCCTCTTTACCTTGACCACAGAGAATTCGGGATTGTTCATACATTATTCAGATATAACAGAGAGCTCTTAGAAAGGGCATTTAAGAACATGGTTTTCTCTGAAAAAGGAAAGAAATTTGATGCAACAAACCCTATCGTTGATGTTGTTGTTAAAAGGCTTAACATGAGATGCCACCTACAAAGACCTCCAGCAACGTTCGAAGAATTGCAGGGAGCACTAAGAATAATGAGTGAAGAGCCTTTTACCTATGCTCAATACTTATTCTTTAAGTCATTTACTCCATTTTTTGCAGGCTACGATGATGTTATGGTTACTCTTGGCAGCAGCGAGGCTGTTCTTGGAATAAAAGGCTCTGGAAAAACGAGCTTTACAGCAGCAAAAATAGCTGCAATAGGACCTGGTAAAAGAATCATTCCAATTCAGGATATCTGGGAGATTCCTGTAAGAGCCTATAGAAAAAGAGGCTTCCACATAGGAGCAGCAAAGGTTGCTTCTGCTGATTATGAAGGACAGTACAGAGGGGGGGCAATGGATCTGGTGAGCATGGCAAACGCTTTGCTCAGGATGGGTGATGCTGCCCTGATTATAAACGAAGTAAGGAGCAGGCTGGCAGTTCAGGGAATAATAAACCTATTAAATACTCAGCCTGGTGTGTTCCTGCTCTACAACCTTCATGCTGAAAGTTTAGATGATATAAGGGACAGATTAGAATTAGTTTTTGGTATTCCTGCTGCCTCAATGTTTGCAACAGATAGATATACATTCCTTAAAAAAATCCAGTATGGAAGAAAAGGTAAAACGCACAGAGTATTGGGTTATGAGTACGAGAGTGATAGAAAAAACAAGAAGTTTGTGAAAATATTTGAGTTTGAAAGGGGAAAGAGCATTGAGACATCCACAATAAAAGCTCTCTTTATTAACAATGAAATCGCATCCTCCCGTGATTTCTCAAAACTTGATTTAAGAGAGCTGAGCAAAGAAATAGAAATAAGTTTTGTGCCTCCTGCTTTATCAAGAAGGAGTGCTGACACTGGCATATCAGCAGAGCAATACATACTTCAAGCATTTTACAAAGGAAAGGTATTTTACGATGTGTATAAAGCCAGCATGGACACAGGTGTTAAAGAACTCCTCTACTTAGACTTCTTCTTAAAAGCAAATACATTAGCCAATAAAATACTTGTAGATTTAGAAAGCGAAACAGGAGAGGTCGATTTTGGAGAGGCTCAAAAAAGATGGGAAATTGAGTTTAAACCCTTAGTAAAGAGAGAACTTCAGCTTTTAAAGGTGAGTAAATGAAAAGGGCAATTTTAAGAATAGGCCACCTTATTTTCAATGTTGAGATAGCAGATTCATTTCTTAACAGAATAAAAGGCCTATCTTTTAGAAAAATGCTAAGTATGTCAGAAGGAATGCTGTTTGTATTTAGCAAACCTGGAAAGTACAAATTCTGGATGGTAGGGATGAGATTCCCGATAGATATTGCATTTATATCACAAAATAAAAAGGTTGTTGATAAAATAACACTGGAATTAGGAGAAGAATATACACCAGGTAAAGAGTTCATGTATGCCCTTGAGGTGAATAAGGGATTGTTAAAAGATATAGAAAGAGGAGATGATGTGGAATGGATATTGATGAATTGAAGCTGGCTGTAAAGGATGGTATAAAAGCATATTTATCACTCTCTTATTTACTTATCCTGATACCTTCTATCTTATCCTTAGCTATCGGAGAAGTGCATAAAGTAGAGATAACATCACTTGTTGCTATCTCATTGGCAATAACTACTTTGATAACAACCTGGTTTGTTAAAAAGCCGTTGTTCATCTCCGTTTCTCTAATTTCAAGTGTTGTCCTTGTTTATGCTGTTGCCATAGGTAAAGGTGTAGCCTGGCCTATAATCGCTGCTGGTGTTATCGTTGAAGCCTTGCTTATGTTAGCAACTGCCATGAGTACATTCAAGAAAGAGATTGTAAAAGCATTTCCTCACTTTATCAGATATGCTTTAATAGCAGGTATAGGCATTTACATGATGTACATCGGCTTTTTTGAGATAGGATTCATAAAGTCTCCTGGTACAACTCCATTTTCCTTATTCATAGACTTATCAAGTCCTGAGGTTCTTTTAGGTTTGATAACCATAATATTTGCCTCAACTTACATACTGAATAAAGTGCCTGGAGCACTCCTTCTTTCTCTGGTAACTTCCCTTATAATAGGAGTTATGCTTGGTATTGTTCAGATCCCTGATGTCAAAGTGCAGGCTGTTGAAATAAGGAGCATTGGCCTGCCCGATGTAAATGGACTCATGAATACAGGTTTGTTCTCTATTATAATAACACTTTTCCTTGTTGAAACATTCCACACAATCGAGGCAGAGAAAGCAGTTACAAAAAGGAAAGGAGATGGGGAAACACTGCTTGCTTCATCCATAGGTTCATTTATAAATGGATTCTTGCTGTTGCCCTCAGCAGTTCCAAGCATTGAGTTAAGCATCAAATCAAAGAATCATTTGCCTAATTACATAGCAAGCATGCTGTTTGTATTGAGTGCTTACTTTGCTCCCTATTTCACAACTATTCCTTATTACATAACATCGGCTTTGCTTGTAGTCATGGGTGGACTCTTTGTTTCTGTAATAAGGCACATAAAGATGAGCAGTGGACTGGATGAATTATTGACCACTGCTTTAATATCAGTAGGAAGCTTGATATTCTTATCTCCTGCATATGCACTAACTGTGGGCTTACTGTTTTACATATTGATAAAGACTATTGAAGGAGAAGGAAAGCATGTCCATCCTCTGCTTTATATAACAATTGTTCTACTGCTGCTTGATTACTTCAAGGTGATTTAATGAACGAATTTCAGAAGGGAATACTCATAGCCCTGATTGTTTATCTGGCAATAAAATTAATCTATTTTTACATGATGAAAAAAAGGCTATCTGTACATAGAAGAACCAAAAGACCTTGATTTTACCTCTGATTCAGTTATTGATGCTAATTCCTTTGCCTCTTTATCAAGCAACGAAGTATCTATCTTTACATCCAGAAGTTTTGACAATGCCTTCAAAACATTGCTGCTTGCCTTAGGGTCTCCAAAATCAGGATTTGCCTCCGCAAGTAAAGTTATAGCATCTATGTTTTTCAAAGAGGTGTATATGAGGAGCAAAGCAGTAACACCTGTTGTTGCTCCATCCTTTATCACCTTGCCAACTCTTTTAGATATGGCAAGCTGCTTTGCTTTCTTTGTAGATGGAATGAAGTAAACTGCATTCTCATCCTCTCCCAGTGTTATACCTCCAAGTGTGATGAGGAGGCTTCCGTTTACCTCTTTAAATATCTTCAATATCAAATCAGCCATATCCTGAGATAAGCTCAAAGGAATGCTTGACTCAGATGTTATTAAAACAATGTTGTACTTCTTTGATACCATTATTCTTATAGGCGGAAGTGGTTCATAATCATGGATTGCAGCAAGAGGAGCTAACTTTGAGCTTTTAAATGTTCCAACAAAAGAGAAGTCAAAGAGCTTGGACAAATAAGTCGTTGCTATACTGCCTACTAAACCAACGCTCGGAAAGCCCACAATAAAAACAGGCCTCTTCAACTCCAGCTTTTTCAAGTCCTTCGTAAGCAAGAGTTTTAGATCAGTCATCAATAGGGTTTGAGTGGTTTTATTTTTAAATCATACGCTCAGTAAAGTAAAGGATCTTTTGCTTTGTAAATCCTCTCCAGGGATTCATCTATTTTCTCAACAAGGCCTTTGTCTCTTTCTGCTTTTTTCATAATAGTGTCTCTCATCGGAATAAATGTCTCAGGATGGCTTATTAAAATAATATCGTTTGCATAGGCTGCATCTACTGCTGCTTTCTTAACATAATTTTCTCCATAGAACTGCCTCACGGCACCCATATTAAGTTCATCTACTATACTCAAACCATTGAAGCTAAACTTTTCTCTTAAGAATTTCTCAACTTCATTTGAGGTTGAATTCAAAACATTGCTTAGAGGAGATATAACATGGCCTTTCATTATCATTGGACAAAGACCTAGCTTTATCAAGAACTCATAAGGGGAGATCAACTCTACAAGCTTTTTCTTTGAGACATTTAAGGTTGCTAAGACTTCATGGGGGTTTTTATCCACAGGTAAATAACCATATGAAGGAAAGTGTTTGCATGTACCAATTATCTTCCTTTTTTTCATTTCTCTTAAAGGTATTTGGGAGAGAGTTTTAACAACAGCTGGTTTATCTGAATATGCTCTTCTACTGCTTGCAATCTCTGATTGGGTTAATTCCTTTGCTTCGATTTTTATCTTCTCTTCTGCTACATATCCTTTATAGTTTTCCATTGCCACATCAACCACAGGAGCAAAATTCATATTGAAACCTATGTAAACCATTACCTCAAAAAATTCTGACACATCTTCTGAGTACTTACTTACATCTCTTGTTTCTTCGTAAAGTTCTCCATAATACCTCTGCTCTCTCAGGCTGGTAAATTCCTTAAGTCTATTAAAGTATTTTCCTCCTTCTCCATCTATGGCTAAAAATAGTTTTTCATTTCCGAATCTTTCATTTTTTTCTTTAAGCCTCTCAATAAACTGTTTCAAGCTTTCTTTTGAATTTCCTTCAAGAGCAAACTGTTTTTTGCTAACAATCTCTCCTCCCTTTCCTATCATAAATCCTCCTACCTTTTGTCTGAGAAAATAGTCTATATCTTCCCATGTATCAGGACACCTTACGATAAAGAGTTGAGAGACCTTTTCTTTAATACCCATTTTATCAGCTCAATAAGTTTTTCCCTTCCATTTTTTCATCATTTTCCTGCACTCCTCTTTCATTACTCCTCCAACTATTTTTAGTTTTACTGTTTTCTTACTCAAAGATTTCATTCTTTTATTACTTATCCTCAACTCTCTAAAACCGAGTTTTTCAGCATCTCTTATGCTCGCTCCGTAGTAAATACCATCGATATTCGCCCAGTGTATTGCTGAAAAGCACATGGGGCAGGGTTCGCAAGTGCTGTATATAACACAACCTTTCAAATCAATTGTCTTAAGTTTTTTTGATGCCTTTCTTATAGCGTTTATCTCAGCATGGGCAGTTGGGTCATTATCTTTAAACACTGTGTTATGGGCCTTTGCAATAATCCTGTTGTTTTTTACAATAACAGCTCCAAAGGGGGTTTGGCCCTCTTTAATTCCTCTTTCAGCAATCCTTATTGCCTCTTTCATAAACTTCTCATGGTTCATAAAAATTTAGGAGGTAAATAATTTATTAATTTAATTTTTCTGAAATTTCGGAAAAAATGCTTAAAATATTTCCCATTTTTCGGAAATTAAGCCAGAGCAAGAACTTTCAATTGAGTTGGTGTTATAACAATACCTTTTTTACCTTCTAACTGGGCTTTGCCTTTTCCTTCCCCTCCCACCTCAATCAGTATCCTTTCTTTTCCTTTCTCTATAATGTAATCAGGATTCTTCCTCTCACCCCTTGAAGTAAAAACTTTGTAGCCCCTCTGCAAAAGAGAGAACACAGCCAGTTCCTCCCTCAATGCTCCTATATCAGGCTCAATCCCCAACGCATTGCACACTGATGTTCTTAAAGAAGGATGAGAAAAGAGTAGTTTGGGACTTACTCTAACCATCTTGAACCCTCTTGCATAAGGTCTGATAAGCCTCAGTATTCCCATCTTCTCAAGCAAATCAATTAAATTGTAAGCAGCATACTTTGTTATTCCTAAATTTCTGGATAAAGAGTGTATGCTCAGTTCTCCAGGCTTTGAGGTGGCAACGGCATAAAGAATATGCTCCATCGCCTTAACATCCTTTAATGTCAGTGAAGTAAAGGCAAGGCTATCCTCAACCATGCTTTTCTTTATAGCCAAAAATATTTTCTCCAGTGGGTCTGGCTGAGATATGGATACAGGCAAACCTCCGTAAGTTATGTATTGTTCAAAGTTCTTAAGTTTTGGGATGTACTTCAATGCCTTTCTCTTTTCTTTCCACTCATTTGCTTTAGGAACTTTTATGCCTTTAAGATACAAAAATTCCCTGTAGGTCAGGAAGTCAAGGTTTATTGGCTTTTCCCTTCTTCCAAGTGAGAGAAGAAGTGCAGCACTTCCTGATGCTACTATTTGAACATCGGGAAACTCCTCATAAATGGATTTCACATGCTCCTTCCACTCAGGAAACTTATGAACCTCATCTATAAAGAGAAGATTGTACCCTGCATCTATGCATTCTCTGGCAATTGAATAAATGCCTTTATTGCTTATCAAAGGATGCTCTACTGAAAAGTATATGCCATTAAGGGCACCTGCAAGATGAAGCATAAGTGTTGTTTTTCCAACGCCTCTAAAGCCTTTTATTATGATAAGCCTTTCATTTCTGCTTATTAAGTGCTTTATCTCTTCATACATAAACCTTGGCCTGAGTTTGCTTACATTTGAAACCATTCTTGCAGATATCTCTTCTATTTTATCTATGAGAGGCATAATTAAGTACTGAGGTATTATGTTTTTAAATGTTTCTGAAATTTCGGAAATAATCTTGTTATTCTTTCCGGAAAATCGGAAATGTTTAGAAAGAAAGTATTTTAATGCTATCCTTTCATATGTCTTTATGAAAAAACTCTTTCTTTTAACTCTGCTCTTTACTCTATCATTCTCAGCGCTTATTGAAGAGCTGAAAGTCGGGCAGTCTCCTTTTGTGAATGTGGGTGTTGATTGCTCAAACAAAACAGTATTTATTGAATCAAATACGAGCAATTCATACTATCTCTTTTATGCTGAAGAAGTAATAGGTGTAAAAAGCGGATTCAACGCTTCAATTCCTTTTTACGGAGACATTGATAAGATAACTGAGCCTTTTATGTTGAGATGTGAAGGGAGCAAAGGTTATTACACTTTAACATTTGATATTGATGAGTGCAGTCTTATGCAGAGATTTTATGTGGTGAAAGAGATTGTATTTAAAGAGGCTGAGGAAGTTGAAGAAGAGAATGAGACAAAAGTAGATGAAGAACCACCTGTTGTTTTAAATCTCCATGCAAAGCCCTCGGGATGGACAAACAGGGAAGTAACAATAAGTGGTTCAATTGAGGATAATGAAGGTGTTTATGGGTATTACTTTAAGTGCAGCAAAAACGATGAGTACAGGTTTGTAGCAAAACATGAAATAAATTTCAAATGTAGCGATGAAGGAGAAAACAGAGCCTATGTAATACCTGAAGACATAAACAACAATAAAGGCATGATTTACTTTGTTGATTATAAAATAGATAAGATAAAGCCCACACTTTCATCATTTAAAGTAGAACCTGATTGGGGAAGAACATATGTTAATATAAGTGTTGAAGGCTTTGATCTGGGTGGAAGTGGTATAAAGGAGTTTTATTACTCATGTAACGGTAAGGAGTTCAACATGAAAGAATATTCAAATGAAAATATTTTCAGGTGTTATTCAAACGGCATAAATAGCGCTTATGTTTATTTTGTAGATAATGCAGGTAATACAGGTAAGAATTTCACCATTCAATATAAAATAGATAGAATTAAGCCTTATTTCAAAAACTTTTCTGTGGAGTATGATGATAAGGGTGTGTTTGCCTGGGGAAGCATCGGGGATGATGAAAGCGGAGTGAGAGGTTATGAATACACATGCAACGACTCATGGGAATTTGTTAAAAGCTCATGGATTGATATCAGGTGCCATGGTTCAGGTATTCTAAGGGTTATTGCTTACGATAATGCCGGAAACAAAGTTGAAAAAATTATTAACTATAAGCCTTTGAGCAGGTTTGAATATGCAAAGAAAAAAGGAAAAGATATTTTAGCACTGGCTATTGCTTACATTCAGGATTGGTTATGTGAGAATTTTAACATGTTTTGTTAAATGCTTAGTTGTTTTAGGAGGAAATAATTTGCCTTTTAATGCCCTTTTTATAACCTCTCTTTTACTCAATTTTATGTTTCTTCTGGGCATTAATTTTACATGTTTGTAATCAACAAGTATTGCTGTTAAAGGCAATTTAAGCAGCTTTGAAATCATCACCCTGTGATGTCCATCCAATATTATTTTGTACTTTCTTTCAACAAGTATTGGTTTCTCTATTTTGCCTTTAACGATTGTTAGAATTAAGTTAAATAAAAAATTAAATAAAGAGGTTTTTTCATGAGGCTTCAGCTTTGCTATTTCTTCATGACTGAGTTGTTTAATTTCCATACTTTCCCTCATAAAATGTTAGGTCAAGCAATCCATGGCCTGAAAATCCTATGATTATTGTGCCTTCTTCTCCTTTTTTCTTCAACTCGATAGCTCTGTCTATGGCTGCTGCTATTGCATGGCTTGTTTCAGGAGCAGGGACAATACCTTCTGTTCTTGCAAATATTTCTGCTGCTCTTCTTGATTCCTGTTCATCGTGGGCTCTGGGTTTTATTATGTTATGCTTCCTTAATAAAGAAAGCAAAGGAGAGGCTCCATGGTATCTTAAACCTCCTGCATATATTGGTGGAGGTATGAAATCCTTGCCCAGTGTATACATTTTTAACAGAGGTGTCAAGCCTGCTGTATCTCCGTAATCGTATTTATATTCTCCTTTTGATAAAGAAGGAACTTCTGATGGTTCTGCTGCTATTAAATTGATAAACCTCTTTTTCTTCACAAAGTATTCCCTGTAAAAAGGCAGTATTAACCCTCCAAAGTTGCTTCCACCTCCAAAGCATGCAATAACATCAGTTGGCTCCTCATCTATATCTTGAAGTTGCTTTATCGTTTCCTCTCCAATTATTGTTTGATGTGCAAGGACTGCATTTAAAACACTTCCAAGAACATATTTACCACGTTTTGTTATTGCTGCTTCAACTGCCTCAGATATTGCAATGCCCAACGAACCGTTCATCTCTCCTTTTTTAATAAATGCTTTACCTGTTTTCGTGTTTGCAGAAGGAGAAGGATAAACTGCTGCGTTGAACAATTGCATTAAGATTCTCCTCAAAGGCTTTTGTTCATAACTGACTTTAACCATGTAAATCTCTGCTTTTATGTTGAATACACTTGAAGAGAACGCTACTGCTGAACCCCATTGTCCTGCTCCTGTCTCTGTTGTTACCAAACTTGCATTATCTTTATTTGCATAATAAAGCTGGGCAATTGCTGTATTTGGCTTATGGCTACCTGTTGGGCTTAAATCCTCTCTTTTGTAGTAGATTCTTATTCTGTTGTTTAAATTCAGGTAATTTTCAAGGTATCTTGCCCTTACCAGAGGCCTCGGTCTTTTCAGCAGGTTTATGTAAATATCTCTTAATTCCTCTGGAATTGGGATAAATCTTTCTTCACTGAATTCCTGGTTGACAATTTCCTTTGGGAAAAGCAATTCAAGTTTTTTTGATGACACTGGTTTGTTTGTTTCTGGATCTAAGTAAGGAGGTATTTTCTCTGGCAAATCAGGCAAAGCGTTGTAGAAATACTTCGGAAATTCCTCACTATCCAGATGTATTACAGTTCTCATTTTACCACCTCCATTATGTTTTTAGAGTATTTTCTAGCCTTTGGCCTGGAAGCCTTTTTTATAATAAAAAATAGGCTTGAGTTTAGCTTAATTTGCTTTAATACAATGTAATCCCCTTTTGATATGTTTAATGCTCTTCTTATCTCTTCGGGGATTACAATCCTGAACTTTGAATCAGGCTTTATTATATAATCAGTGCCAAACCCAAGACTTTGAGTTAGAGAGAACTGCTCTTCGTCTCGCACTAACCACTCTGCAATTGGGTTTGGCCATTTTGAATCACCTTAATTGTTTGTTGATTTCCCACTATTTAAATGTTGCGGTTATTCCGGCACGGTAGCGGAACGGTTTTTAGCGTGCCGGAATGGGGTAAAGTGAAATTATTTGATATAGTTTTCTGCATAGGAGATAGTTTCATTCTTACAATCTTTATCTGGAACAATATCCAATATGCCTTCTGTTGTGTATATCCTGATGAGACCTATCTTTTTGGTGGAATTATACATGGTGATTTTTATGCACTTGGTCTCCTCAGGGTATAAAACCATGTTCTCATTTGAATGTTTGGTGGGGGAAGAACTACAATCGTTCAAAGTGGAAATATCACAGGTACTGTTATTACAGGTTATTAGAGCATAAGGAATAGTTTTCCCAAATAATCGTTCATCGATGATGAAGAGTTTTTTGTCGTAATGGTTTGTTATTTTTACATGATAAATAGTGTCGTTTCCTTCTAAGAAGCATGAACAGGAGTAAGTCAGAAAGAGGGCTCTGTTTTGAAGGATGGTTTTAGTGTTGATATAAGAAAAAATGAAGTAAATTCCTATTAGGAAAAAGGTGAGGGTAGAAATCAACAGTACATATTTCCAGTTTTGCCTTAAGAATATTCGAATGAACGCGCTACAACATAAAACACCAAGTCCAACTAACATTGCTAATACTTTTAACCCAACACCCAAAATAATCTTATAGAGTAAACCAATCAAATAAAGAAAAACAATTACCAGAAAAATAATTATTATACATGCTAAAAAACTTCTATTATCCATTATATCATCTTTTATTGTGTTTATAATACCTTTAAGGCGTTCTAAGCTCACAACCCTCCCAAGATATTCTAAATCCAAAGCATAAGCTAAAACCAATAAAATAAAGAGTAAAAGGGAAGAAATAGAAAAAAGTGCTTCAAAGAAATCAGCAAGCGAGTTATTTAGATGGATAAGTATGGCAGAGATAGATGAAGAAAGCATAATAACAATTATAAATGAGAAAAACAGCAACTTATAATCAAGATGGATATGTTCTTTTCTACGCCCCTCAGTAATGATAAAATACACAAGCAAAGAGTTTATTATAACAAACAGTGCAGTAAGGGGTAGGTTGAGTAAAGATGTTACACTGGGTAGGTTGACCCAAGATGCTAGACTTAATAAATCCTCCAAGCCAGGCATGTTAATTTTGTTGATGTAAATATTTATAAAGACTGAGTGAGAGAGCGTGCCGGAATCCATCCGCATCTCCATAAAGAATTTAAATGTTCTGATTAAGGAAAGGAATTGTATGAAAAATGAGAGGAAATTAAAGGCAGTAGTTATAAGACACGCAGAAAGAGGGAAAATAACGCCAAATGAGTTAGACCCTCCTCTAACAGACAAAGGAAAAAAAGAAGCAAGAGAATTTGGCAAATGGATAAAGAAATACATGAGGGAGTTAAGCATTTACTACACTCCTTATTTAAGAACCAGGATGACAGCCGAGGAGATTGCAAAAGCCCATGGTGGAGTTATTGAAATAAGAGAAGTGAGCATACCTGAATGGTGGAAAGGTAATAAAGAAGAGCTATGTAAAGTTATGCAAAATTATGAGTTAGCAGTGAAGGAATGGATAAATGGGAAATTGCCCGCTGTTAGCATAAAAGATTATGGGACCTATATATTAAAATTAACATTAAATCTAAATGACAATTCTGCTTTGTTCATTGCCCACGACTCAACAATCACTGCTTTGAGTTATATCCTTAACATTAACAATTTTGTTTATAATAAGCCGAATTACCTGGAGGGCATTGCTTTTGATGAAAAAGGAAATGGTGTTAGTTTAATACTTCATTCTAGCTCTTATAAACTAGTGTCAGTAGATTAACTAAAACTCCTTATTAAAAACCTTTTCATTCACATCCAAACCATGGGACTTCACATCTCCGTTAATGTGAAAAAGGTGGTAATTACCTACGATGATGAAGTTGTTGAAAGATTGTTCAATGGCCATGAAAAAATAAAATCTAAAAGATACAAAGGCTATGTTGTTGATGATGTCGCAGTTATCTCCTCCCATATTGGCCCAACAAACATGGCAATTGTTGTAGATGATTTGGTTAAAGATGGGGTTAAAGAGATAATTCATGTAGGGACGTTTGGGAGTTTAAGGGAAGAAATAAGAGTAAACGATTATCTGATTCCAGCCGGAGCAATAAGGATGGAAGGGGTAAGCGAGGCCTATTTGCCTGTTAACTTTCCTTCTGTACCTACACCGGGGCTTCTGGCAAAGGTTGAAGAATTCTTCAATAAAAGGGATTTAAGTGTAAAGAAAGGAATTATATGGAGTGCCTCTGTTTACAGGCCTATTACAGACAGATTTTCATGGAACAAACTTTATGATATTTACTTCTGGAGTAAGTTTGCCCACGGCGTTGAGATGGAAACAGCCACATTCTACACACAGGCATGGTTTCATAAAATAGAAGGTGTTTCTTTGCTCATGTGCAACAGGGACTGGAAAACAATCAAAGCATATTTAGAAGGAAATGAAGTTGAATGGTACTCCAAAAAAGACACAAAAAAGTTTGAGGATTTGATAAAATACAGTATTGAGATACTGCGCTAATCAGAAGCACTTTATTAGTAAAGCGAATTTGCATTGCCATTGCAAATATATTTAAAAATGATTTGCAATAAGATTGCAAAACTTCTGCTAACCATCAAATCAATTCCTCACCCCTCTCCAAAATAAGATCAGGATATCCCTTCCCTGTTATCTTTGCAAGACCTAAATGCAAAGCACCAAGGTAATTAGAAATCTTTGCCACATACCTTGGTGAAAGGCCTTCTACCTCAACAAATGTCCCAAGACCTTCAACCTCATCTACGACCAGTTTAAAATTTTCTCCATTATAATTAACTATTAAATGAGACCTTTCTTTCTTTACAGTAACTAACTTTCTTCCGCCAAGATGCTTTAATAATTCCTTTACAGGTTCAAAATTTTCCAACTCAGTTTCATATTCCTGAGTAAGTACATCATCTTTCACTACATGAAAATCAAAACTCTTCTTTTTGTTTTTCTCTCTAAACCTCAAATAGTAAATGGATGGTTTCAAATCACCTATCTCCCAATACTCATCAACCACTAATGAAGCTTTTTCTTTGTAAACTACATGTAGACTGTTAAGCGAATCCTTCCTCTTAACCTCATACTTTATTTCATACTCGTTTTTCTTCAATTGTTTAGGAAGTTTGCCTTTGTAATAATAATCTATTACTTCCTCTGGAGAAATTGAGTTGAAACTCTTGTCCATAATATCTATAGGAGTGTACATCTTGTAAAGGCACACATCAAGAAAGCCATCAGGTAACAATCTTATCCCACATTTCCCTTCACATATATGCTTAAGGGGGCAAGAATTGCACATTTCAGAGAGCATTATTTTCTTTACAATCAAGGAGAAAGAATTTTCTTTAAACAGTGTATATCTTGGAGTGTCTTCAACTAAATTATATGTCTTTTTTATGTAATTTATGATTTCCCCTGTTAAACTCAAACTATTTATCTTGTTGGAACTAACCACGGAGAACAAACTTAAAGCTTTAATGCCCAAGCTTTTTATAAAATCTATGTAATGATTTAGGGAATTATTTTTTAGTTCATAAGGAAAAACAACCTTATTTATTCTGAGCTTGTCTTTCCATCTTGAGTTTACTTCTCTTATGTTGTTTATGATTTTATTAAAATCTTTGTAACCTGTTAAATCAGTAAATTTATCCTCATCAATTGTTGTGAGGGAGATATGAATCTCATCAACCAGATCAAATACCTCTTCCGCAATCCTAGACCCATTTGTAGTAATCCCAACCTTGTACCCATTTTCTTTTGCCATTTTTACCGCTTCTCTTAACTCAGGATAAAGGGTGGGTTCTCCTCCGGTAAATACAACCCTTTTAATTTTTCCTTTAAAGAAAACTAACATTTTTTTGATTGTATCAAGTGGAATGGGTTTAAGGGAGCAAGTCCCTTCTTTGTGGCAAAATTTACAATTGAAATTGCATAACGAGTGAAGAACTATCCTCAAACTTAAAGGATTCGGTAAAACTTTTGACATTTCCTGCTTCATAACAAGGACCTCCTAAACATTGCTTGCTGAACAAATCCTTTATTTTAGTGATTAATAAAATTTAAATAAATATCCACCCATACTAAACTTATGAAAATTACTATTTGTTCATCTGCATTTTTTACAAAAGAAGTTTATGAGACAAAGCTGAAACTGGAAAAAATGGGACATGAGGTTTTAGTTTATCCAGAAAATGTTGATGTAGATGGAAAAAGAGTTCATATAAGTGAATACTACAAAATGAGGAAAAACAACCTAACAAATTATCTGTTGAAAATCAAGAAAGATTTGATCAATGCACACATCAAAAAAATCGAAAAAAGTGATGCTATACTGGTCCTAAACCTAGACAAGGATGGAAAGGAAGGTTACATTGGTGGAAATACTTTTTTGGAGATGGGCATCGCTCATTACTTAAACAAAAAGATATTTCTCTGGAAAAAACCCTCTGAAAAACTTCCTTACTTTGAGGAAGTAATGAGTTTGAACCCGACAATTATTGATGAAGATTTAAAAAAGATAAAATAAAGTTCATCATTAGGAAAAGAAATTGAGAAAAATCCCTCCTTTTATCACTCCTTCGCATACAAATCAAACCTGCTAACAAGGCCTATGATGTTTCCTCTCTTATCCATGATAAAGACAGCATATATCTCTTTATTCCTTTTGAAAAAATCTCCGACATTCTGCTTTGGCATGGTTGAAGGAAGGATTGGAAATGGCTCTTTCATCACCTTTGCAACTCTTTCCCTCTTATTCACATTTATTACGCTGTTCTCATCAACAGAGCCCACAAACTTCTCCCCTTCTTTTACAGGAAGTTGAGATAAACTGAAGTTTTTCATCAGGTCTGTTGCTTTCTTTATCCTGTCTTCAGGAGTAACATACTTTACCTGCTCAATAGGTGTTATGTAAAGAGAGATAGGGTTATACTGCTTATTGATGAGGTTAATGTAATAATCGTACATCTCCTTCAATCTCTTGCAGTTTATGGCTTGCTTACCTGTTTCAATTCTTGATAGTAAGCTCTGGCTCATCTTAAAGTGCTTTGCAGCCTTCTTTTGAGTCATTCTGGCTCCTTTCCTCAATTCTGCCAGAAGATATGGCTTCTCAACAACCTCCTCAAACCTTATTTTATTCATATTTTGCATATTTTTCACCAAAAAATATTAATAATGTGAAAATTTTAAATATATCGGGTGGTTGAAATGGAAAGGAGCTATGTGATAGCACTTAACACACTTAAGTTGAGTTATGAAGAGAGAAAGGTTGTAGATAAAATTGAAGAGTACCTTCTGGTGGAAAAGGGAATAAAGCCTAAAATAAAAACTGGCTTTTACACGCGGTTGCTGTGGGTTGAAGTTCCGACTGATAAAGGAGAACTCGCGGTTGATATTGCAAAAGAATTCGCAAAAAGAGATATTGAATTTACACCTTTTGTAATTGAGCGAGAAGGTGAAAATATAAAAGAGTTTTATGAAAGTTCAAGGTACAAATTCTTAAAGGAGTTGAGGATTCTTGGAAGAGGCAGAGATGGTTATGAAGAGTGGTTGAAGTTTAGAGCCGTTAAATCAGCCACTAATAGGAATATTGATGTAGACTTTATGAATATAGCTCTTTATCTGTCTCCAAAAGAGTCAGACCTATTGCCTTACAATAACATTGAACTCTCAAAAGAAGAAAGGAACCTGGTAAAAGAGTTCCTGATAGTGGGGCTTCCAGCCTTTTATCCCTTATCATCATCAAGGTGGTCAAAAGCAAGGAAGATATTTGACAGATTCTTTGGTCTTTTAGATGAGAAGAAGGTAAATACTATAATCATCTCCCAGAACACGTGTCCTATCCATCTTGTTCCATCTCTTGAAAAAATCCTTGTAAAAAGAGGTTTCCAGATATGGTATCATTCCTCTGACCTTTTCAAGGTAAATGAACCCAACAAAGATACTCTTGAGGAGATTAGAAAGGAGTTACTTGCAAAATGGAAGCCAAATCAAGAGGGAAATAAAAGCAGTGAACCTCTTATTAAAACCTTCAAATTTGATAAAACATATGTGTACAGGATTGTTTATAGATATAAGAAAAAAAGGGTGAAGAAGGAAAAGTAGCACTGGCAAAGATGTCTAAAAAGATTTTTAAACAAAGGGAGGGAAAGAGAATTATGAGATTGGTGGTTGATTTAGTGCCTAATCAAACCTTAGAGTATAGGGCACTAAATCAATATTGGATCCACTCGTTTATTTGGGATGTGCTAAAGGATACAAAATATAGTACTCTTCACGACGTAAAGGGGTTTAAGTTCTTTTCCTTCTCTTCTATTTTCCCAATAAATAAAAACATAGAAGAGGGGAAAAAATACCATCTAATAATATCCAGCCCGAGCCATGACCTTATTAAAGTCTTAAAATCCAATTTTTCTGAGCTAGCGTTCTTTGGCAATTATTCTTTCAAAATAGTTGGAAAAAGACTGGTTAAGCCCAAGTTGAAGCCTGTTTGGCAAACATCCACTCCCATCGTTCTTTACAAAGATAATAAAAAGAACCAGTACATAAAAATAACAAAGGGAGATGTTCGTCTTTTCTTTGAAAGGTTAGTTGATAATGCTCTCAAAAAATACAAAGCCTTCTTCTTAGAAGATATTGAAATTGAGAATTTATTTGAATCCTATGTTTTTAGAAAGCAAGTGGCAGTAAAATTAGAGAAAAGAGGTAGTGAATTTATAATAATCGGAAGCCACTGGAAATTCAATGTGCCTAAAATTGCCTTCTCAGATGAGCAACTAAAGAGGTTTTATTTATTTTTATACGATTGTGGACTGGGAGAAAAAAATTCTTTAGGTTTCGGGTTTGTAAATTGAGGTGGTCACATGATTTACTCTCTCAAAAAAATTGGTGAGGAGCTAAGGAATAGAGCAGATGAAAAGATAAGAGACATACTCATATCCCAATTTTACTCTAAAAACTCAGACACTATCTCAAAAGGAAAAGAACCTCAATTTTTAATAATTAGAATAAATAAAGATTTAACCATAACAAAAATCGAAGTGGATGAATTACTTGAGGAAGGGAGGAAAATTAACCTGATAGATTCTGGTATCCTAGTTGGAAGTGGGGAAATTTTTGGTACCAACACAAGTCCTAGAATCGGGTTTGTAAAATTAAAAGAAAGAGAGAAATTACCATCTCAACTTAAGAAATCATTGGGTACTTTATTAAATGAAATTTTAGAGTGGAATGTTTCAGGAGAGAAACTAAACGAGATAATTCAAAATGTGCTTAACTTAATAAATGAAAACAAGGACGCTCAAAAATTATACTTTATGATTAATTTGGATAAAGAGATAATACTAGCAAA
>JALVSQ010000042.1 GCA_027024255.1 Microcaldota archaeon | reverse complement strand
TATTAAAGTTTGTAAAAAACTGGAGAGAAGATAAACCTCTATCAGTAGATGAGTTAGCAGAGAAGTACAAAATAGATGAGGATTTAATAAGATTGAGTAAAGAGTATGTTTACTTCAGAACGTTCAGACATTATGCTATTCAGAAACCATTGCTCGAATATGAAAAAGAACATTTCTCTGACCTTGATTTTCCTTACTACGATGTTAACTGGTTCACAGTGAATGAAATTGAAGAAAGAAAGTTTGATAAAAGAGTACTTGAAAGTAGAAAAAGAAAATACTTTCATGGATTTTATGAAGATACCTATATATTAAAGTTTGATAGAGATGTTGACCCGTTTGCTGAAAAACTTAACACATACATCAAAGAGAGAATTAAATCAAAGAATGTTATAAAGGGTAATGTAGCAAACAATGCAGGAGTTGTTAGAGGAACTGTTAAGATAGTCAAAGAGTTTAAGGATGTGGCAAAGGTGAATGAAGGAGATATTGTTGTTGCTCCTATGACAGAACCTTCATTTTCAATCGCTCTTCATAGAGCAAAAGCGTTCATAACAGATGAAGGAGGGATTCTAAGTCATGCAGCTCTTATAAGCAGGGAATTGAATAAAACATGTATAATCGGAACAAGAATTGCGACATCTCTTCTAAAGGATGGAGATATTGTTGAAATCAATCCATATAGAGGAGAAGTTATTCTGGTTAAGAAGTGCTGTGGTTAATGCTCTCTTATCTCTTTAAAGCACTTTCATAAACACTTAAAAACATTTCTGAACACTTTATTAAACATGCTTAGAAAAGTCAGGATGCCGTACTTTTTTCTTGCTCAAAAGGCGGGAACCCAGAAACGTAACTTAAGAGATAGACTGGAAGAATATTTTAAAGTATTTAAAAACGAAGAAAGGATAAGAAAGAATTTATTCTGGCTCCACCTTAACGGAGCAAGCTATGAGAGTATCAGGGAAAAAGCTCTTTTAATGAACCTTGAAATAGACAAGAAAGAGGAATTTGTAAAAACCATGCTTCGTTTAAACATGTACGATGAAGATAAACGCCTTCTGGTAGTTAAAGGAGTACTCAACCATAACATTGCAAGCAAAGAAGCAAAGCGATTGCTGAAAAAGTATTCTTCTAAAGCTTATGATGATACAACAAGAGTTAGTTCTCTTTTAGCAACATACGCTTTATTTGGAAAGATAAAAGCTCTCAAAACAGCCCTTAAAATTACCAAAGAAAGAATAATAAAAGAGGAAAATTACAGCATATTCGATGAAGTATGGGAGGTTGTTAAAAGGAATGAGAAGATAAGAGACATTCTTACTTTATTCTTTGGAATCGGGCTTTACAGGGAAGCGGGAGAGATACGAAACATGAAAGACTTGAGTTTAAGCAAAATTATGAGTGTTGATATAGAAGAGTGGCTGCGCAAAGAAGGATTAAATAAGCTTTCCTCAAAGGAGATGAAGGTTGTTTACAGAGTTCTTCATCCATTTCCGTTTGAGTTCAAGTTCAAGTTTGTAGGGAGGGAGGACTTTTCGTTTTGGTTGAATCTCTTAAGTGTGGTCATTTCATCAATAGAGACCAGTGGAGTGACTAGTGTCAGTTGGCTGAGCTTCTTGCTGGCTGGTAAGGGAAGTCCGGGCGAAGCGCTGGAAAATTTGCTTTGCTTTCTTGCATTTAATTTAATAAATCTCAATATTATAGGTAACATAAGCTACCTGAAATGGAAACTCAAAGAAAGGAAATTCATAAAAGGTCAGATTGATATAGGAGAATGATTAATCATTTACAAAATGAGGAAGTTAAAAGCAACATTTAAAAATTTAAGTATTGAAAATATATGCTCATGGAAACCACTACTTATATTTCTATAAATAAAAAAGTAAGCGGAAATGCTAGGCAAAATGAGTGGAAGGCATTGGGAAAGCACATAATACTGGAGCTCTTTACAAAAGAGATTGAGAAATTAAACGATACATCATTTATAAAAAACATGTTAATAAAGGCAGCAGAAGAAGCAGAAACAACTGTTTTGAACTATGCAGAGCACAGGTTCAAGCCTCAGGGAGTTACAGCAGTTGTTCTTTTAGCAGAAAGCCATATTAGCATTCATACCTGGCCAGAGTATGGGTATGCTGCTGTTGATATATATACATGTGGTGGTATTCCTGAGAAAGCAATGGAATTTATAATCAAAGAACTTAATGCTTATGAATACGATATGAAGATGATGGTAAGAGGAGATTATAAAACAGTTGAAGAAAAATTAAAGAAGAATTTTTAATGCCTTTTGTTTTCGTGCTCCTTTGGCCTTAAACTTGAAAGATGAGAATGGATGTAGCTATTTACTTCCTTTAAATAAGCCTTGGGCTTTTTACCTATCTTTTTTGCAGCATCGCTTATACTTGTTCTTTTACCAAATGCATTTAAGGCAATGGGATTATTTAATGCCTTCAATCCACTTTTTATAAAGAACCTCAATAAGAAAGGATATGTCTTAACTGCTTCATAGATGCTTGTTCCACCATCAACATACTGTGGGGGCTCGACATCCACCTCTATTTTTTCTTCCTTAACTACTTTTCTGGTCTTTCTTTTAACAAATAGGATATATACAATTAAGAGAAGTATAATCATAACTCCGAATCCAATGAACAGAGCCCCAAACGCCTTTAATCCATTAACTGCCACATAAACTTATTGGAGAGATATGTTTTTATATGTTTCGGAAATTACTCACCAATAGACTTAAAAATAGAACCTGATAACCTACCTCATCCAATAATTTTTGGGGTGAAAGCCTTGACCTCACTGGATAACGCTATTATAGGTAAGATTGTTAAGAACGGGGAAAGATTTGAGTTGTTTCTTGACCCCGATAATGCTTATGCTTATTTAGAGGGTAAAAAGAAAGATTTGAAGAACATACTGGTTGTGGAGGAGGTTTTTAAAGATGCAAAAAAAGGAGAGAGGCAATCACCCTCTAAAATAACTGCTGCATTCGGAACTTCAGATGTTTATGTTGTTTTAAAAGAGGTTCTAGAGCATGGAGAGGTTCCTCTTACAACTGCTCAGAGAAAGAAAATGATTGAGGATAAAAGAAAGAGAATAATCTCAATCATAGCAAGGAATGCCATTGATGTAAGGACAAAAGCTCCTGTTCCTGAAAAGAGAATAGAAATGGCAATGGAAGAGGCAAAGGTTCATATAGACCCATTTAAAAAACCTGAGGAACAAGTTAATGATGTTTTATCAGCATTGAAGCTTGTCCTTCCTCTTAAGTTTGAGAAGGTTCAGGTTGCTGTAAAGGTGCCTTCTCAATATGCTATGAAGGTTTATTCAATCCTTCATTCATATTCTATAAAAAAGGAAGAATGGACATCACAGGGTGATTTGATTGCTGTTGTTGAAATTCCTGCTGGTATTCAAGGAGAAGTTTATGAAAGGCTTGCTAAGCTGACCAATGGAGAGGTTCAAACTAAATTACTGGAAAGAGGTGTATGATATGTATCTGCCAGGAGATGAAGTTGATGTAAAAACTGTTAAGATTGATAGGATAGCAGTTAGAAGGGAGAAAGGAAAGACATATGCAACGGTTGTTGGAGTTGTTGAAAATCAATCATTCATTCCTTTAGAGATTGCTTACAGACCCAAGGTTAACGATTCAATTGTAGGATTTGTTGTAGGAAGAAAGTCTGTAGGCTATTTTGTGGAGACAGGCACTGCCTATACAATGATTGCCCTTGCCAGAGAACTTCAGACAGAGTTGAGAATTGGAGATATGATATTTGCCAAGATAGCCAGAATTGAAGAGGATGGTACTGTGATTCTTTCAAACATTAGAAAATTGAGAAGAGGCAAGATACTTGAAATTCCTTCTTCAAAGGTGCCAAGGGTAATAGGCAAGGAAGCAAGTATGATAAATTTGATAAAGAAGAAAACAAATACAGTTATATATGTTGGGGCTAATGGATATGTTTACATTGGCTCACAGGGAAGTGTTTCAAAGGCAATAGAGGCTTTGAATATGATTGTAAGGAGGTCTCACCTGAGCGGTTTGACCGATACAATAACTGAGTTTTTAGAGGGGTAATATGAAGAAGGAAGGTATTGAATTGATAAAAGATGGTAAGAGAATAGATGGAAGGGACTTTGAAGATATTAGAAAGCCATTCAGGATAAAGCTCGGAGTTTTGAAGAATGCAAACGGTTCTGCGTATGTTGAATGGGGTAAAAACAAGATTGTTGCAGGAGTGTTTGGACCAAAAGAAGTTTTGCCAAGGCATCTTGAAAATCCTCACAAAGCAATAATAAAATGTCAGTACTCCATGTCAACATTCTCTTCTTTAGAAGAGCATGGAAGAGCAGGGCCAAACAGGAGGAGTATTGAGCTTTCAAAGGTTATAAGAGAAGCTCTTGAAAATATTGTTTTGCTGGAGCATTATCCAAGGACGATGATAGAGGTCTTTATTACAGTCCTTCAAGCAGAAGGAGGAACAAGGGTTGCCTCATTCACTGCTGCTGTAGCAGCACTCATAGATGCAGGTATTCCTATGAGAACAATTGCTGGTGGAATTGCTGTGGGTAAAGTCGATGGTCAGATGGTTGTTGATCTGGGAAAAGAAGAGGATAATTATGGAGAGGCTGATGTGCCTATGGTTTTTACAAAGGAAGGAGATATACTCTTACTTCAAATGGATGGAATGCTTACAAAGGAGGAAGTGGAATTTGCTTTAACAAAAGGATATGAGAAAGTGAAGAACGTCATCTTGCCCGAGTTGAGAAGGGCTGTTGAGGAAAAGTATGCCGGAGAAATAGTAAAGAAGTTAGAATTGTGAGGTGTTAATATGGGTGTTGATGTAATAAGGAACTTGAAAAGAAGTTATTTGCTTGACTTACTTAACAGAAATGAAAGGATTGATGGTAGGGATTTTCATTCTTTTAGAGAAATTGAAGTTGTACCTAATGTTATAGAAACTGCCGAGGGTTCTGCTTTGGCCAGAATAGGTGAAACGCAGGTTCTAGCAGGCATTAAGTTTGAGGTTGTGGAACCATTTCCATCTGACCCTGATCTGGGTGTTTTTATAACGAATGCTGAGTTTTTACCCTTAGCCTCTTCCATGTTTGAGCCAGGCCCTCCTGATGAGAACAGCATAGAGTTTGCAAGGGTTGTTGATAGAGGGCTCAGAAGTGCGGAGGTTGTTGACCTTAACTCTTTCTTTATAGAGGACGGGAAGGTTCTTGGTTTATTCCTTGACCTTTATGTGCTTGATTATGGAGGAAACCTCTTTGATACAGGTTATTTAGCAGCAATGTCTGCATTGCTCAATACTAAATTCCCCAAGATTGAGGATGGAAAGATAATCAGAGGGGAATATACAGGGAATCTGGATATAAAGAGAGTAGTAACCTCTACCACATTTGTAAAAGTTGATAGATACATACTTATTGACCCCCTGCTCTCTGAAGAGCTTGCTGCTGATAGCAGGCTTACAGTTGCTGTTAGTGATGAATTTGTTGTTGCTATGCAAAAAGGCGGTAGCGGAGGGTTTAAAAAGAGTGATGTGCTAAAAATGGTGGATATAGCATTTGATAAAAGAAAGGATTTGATTAAGTATTTGAGGTGATTGTTATGTTAAACACACCAAGGTATGGAAGAAAGGTCAGGAATGCATACAGGGAAATGCAGAAGAAGTCAAAGGCTTTGTATGAATGTCCAAAATGCGGGAAGAAGAAATTGAAGAGGATAAGCTTTGCTGTATGGCAATGCAAAAGCTGTGGGGCAACAATTGCAGGTGGAGCATACCAGCCAAATACAGAAGCAGGGTTGAATGCTTTAAGAATAATCAAGGGGTGATTTAATGCCTAAGTATAAGTTATGGCCTGCTGGAGAAGAGGTTGAAATTAAATCACTTAAGGATTATGTTATTGCTTTATCAGGAGCCAAGGTTCTTGTTAAGGTAAGACCTCCTGTGGCTAAGGAGGTTTCAACAGACTGATGATATTTACTACCTCTTTACATCCTTCATCTCAATCGAGATGGCTGGCAAGGTCCTTAGCCAATCTGACAGATTCCTTTTACATTAACAGAGGGAGTAAGTCAATATCCCTTTTGCTTAAAAAAGCAGATGTTCTTGGAGCTAATGTCCTTTGCATTGTGGAGGAAGAGAAAAGAATACCATTTAAACTGAAGTTTTTTGACCCTGGCATGGATGTTTTAGGAATGTTTTTTTTGAAAAGCAATGATTTAAGGATAAAAGAAAGGTACATTCCTGTTGTTCTTGGCAGGCTTAGAAGATATTTTCAGCTACCTGAAAGACATGACTTTAATATTAAAATCTCTTTAGCTAGAGAAGGTATAAAAGTTGAAGGAGATTTAAACATTCTCATCAAGGGTGAGTTTTATGAGAGCAGTACTTTACATTGAAGGAAGTAAGGAATGGCTTGAAGCCCTTTATGTTGCACTCAGCAATCAAAAGGAAAGTGAGAGGCTAAAATCTAAGTTAAAGCTTGGCAATGGTCTTGAGCTTGTTATTGAGGCAAGGGACAGCACTGCATTAAGAGCAGGTTTAAATACTTATTTGCGTATAATCCAAGTAGCAGAAAAATTCAAGAGGTGATATAATGCCAGTAGGTATTGAGAAGGAGATTGTGGAGTATCAGAAGGCAGAGAAACAATTGCAGGCAGTTATGGCTCAAAGGTTGCAGTTTGAAATGCAGTTGCAGGAAATAGAAAATGCTTTGAAGGAGCTGGATAAAGCAAAGGATGAGGTTTACAAAGCCTCTGGAGGCATAATGGTTAAGACAACAAAGGAAGATGCCATTAAAGAGTTGAATGATAAAAAAGAACTCCTCACAGTCAGGCTTAAAAGTTTGAAGGAGCAGGAAGAGAAATTAAAAAATAATCTAATGAGGCTGGCAAAGAAGCTGGAGGATGAATTAAAGAATGCTGGAGGATGAGTTCAAATCATTCCTTAAAGAGTATAAAAACTCGGCTATTTTATTTTGCACCCATAAAAGAGCAGATATAGATGCTATTGTTTCTGCTTATGTTCTCTCAACATTATTCCCTAAGAGTAAGATATGTGTGCCGGATGAGTGCAATTATTCTGCAACCCGTTTAGCAGAGAAATTCGGGATTGAGTGGCACACTCCTGAAAGCTTGAATGTTGATGAGTTTGAGGGAATTGTTGCTGTTGATACGAGTAGCTACATCCTTCTTCCTCTGGCAAAAGAAAAGAAGGTTATTGCAGTTATAGACCATCATGAAGTAAGTGAGAGCACATTTAGAGGGAAGTACAACATTGTTGATGAAAAGGCTTTTTCTTCTGCTGAAATTGTTTACAGAGTCTTTCCTCACGAGAAATTAACAGATAGATTGAGGTACCTTCTCGGGGTCGCAGTGATAGGCGATACTTACAGGTTCAAGTCAGCAGGCAGAGAAGTGTTTGAGCATATGAGTAAGCTTATGCGTGGATTCAGGTATTCAGATATGCTGGGAGATGCATTTCCTAATAGACCACTGGATGAGAAGAAGGCTATTCTTTCAGGATTGAAGAGGCTGGATTATGTAGTAATTGATTCGCATGTCATTGCTTTTTCTGTTGTAAGCATGAAGGAAGGAGATTTAGCATCTATTTTATCAGAGGTGGCAGACATCTCTGTTTGTGCTAAGAAGGTTGATGAAGGCACAAGAATATCTGCCAGAAGCAGTCACACCTGCTCTGTTCCTCTCAATGAGATTATGAATGAAGTAGGGAGAAGAGGAAAAGGGGGAGGAGGAGGGCATAAGCATGCAGCAGGAGCGTTTGTAAGGCTTGAACCTGATAAAGCAATTGACCTCTGCATATCTGTTATAAAGGAATTCTTTGCCTCTCATAGGTTTTAAAACCTTTCTTAAAAACACCTTATCGGTGAGAAGATGATTAAAGAGGCAGTAATTCTTGAGTCAAATGAAAGGCTTTCAAAGGCTTTGAATTATATATTAAAAGAAGGCACGGCTGTTATTGTGGTGAAGAAGGGAAAGTACTTTGGCATTGTTGATGATAGGAACATCAGACTTGGCATAAAGAATGCTAAAGATGCAAAATTGGAGAAGGTAGCTGTTAGAGCACCAAAGATATTTGAGGATGAGGTTAAAGATATAGGAATTGTTATGAGAAGATTTTTAGCAGGACACTTCAAAGCATTGCCCGTTGTGAATGTTTACCTTAAACCAATTGGCATTATCACGAGGTCGGATGTCCTGAGGGAGTTGCTTAACAGAGGATTGATACCCAAAATATCTGTTAACGCTTTTATGGCAACACCTCCATACACCATAGAGGAAGATGAAACAGTTGGAAGAGCAAAGAAATTGATGAAAGAGTTAGGCGTTCACAGGCTTATAGTTGTCAATAAAGGCAGAATCACAGGTGTTATATCAACCCTTGACTTCACTTTGTTCATGGAAAAACCCAATTCAAGGCAGAGCATGCAGCTCATCTCAGATGTAAAAAGGCCTGACCAGCTTAAAGTTAAGCAGTTTTTGAGATACCCACCTGTTTTAATAAATCAATATGAAATGCTGTCTTATGCTGCAAGGGAAATGGCAGATAACAATGTTTCTTATGCTATTGTTGTTGATGACAGGAAGAGACCTCTTGGCTTGATATCTGCTGTTGATATATTCAAACTTGTTCTGAGAATTGAGGCAAAGGAGCCAGAAGTTTTCATAAATGGCCTTGGAGTTGATGATGTTTATTTTTATGAAGAGGCTAAATCTCTTCTCCTTTCTGTTGTTAAGAAATTTACCAAGAGCTTTGATATAGAGCATTTATCTGTTTATGTTAAAAAAGGAAAGAGTGTTTACACTGCCAACCTCTCCTGTGATGTTGAGCATGTACCTTTGCACATAAGAGAGGAGGCTTATAATGTTGAGGAATTGTTTAAAAAACTTGCATCTTCTCTTGATAAAAACCTCAGGAAAATAAAGAGTAAGGTTTCTAAGGGCATAAGAAAAGCGAGGATTGAGCTAATTGAAGAGGAAGAATATCTGTAAAGGACAGGTTAGCATAGAACTGCTTGTTATAGTGGGTTTTATCTTAGCTGTATTTATCCCTATCCTGTTTTTTTCTTATATGAAGTCAGATGAACTGAGGAGTTCGAGCATGAATGTGCTGGCAACAGGTGTTGGGAAGAAGGTTAGCAGTGCTGTTGAATCTGTTTATTATTCGGGCCAGGGTAGCTCGCTTAGGTTTTTAGTTAGTGTGCCAAGAGGAACAACTATAAATTTTACATGTGACTGTGATAAATGTTTGTCAGGCATTATCGTTAATCAGCTCAATTCTGAGATTTTTATTCTTACAAAAGGGTGCATAAATACAAGTAAAAGCGATGAGTTAAAAGAAGGAACTTACTCCATAAAGGTTCTTTATACAAAGGAAGGTATTGTTATAAGCAGAGATTAGAATGGAATAGGCACATAAAGCCCTATGTATCTTGCCAAGGTAGCCAGTGCTTTGTACCACCACTTGTTTCTTTGCTCTATGACTTTTAAGAGCGGTTTAAATACCTGCTTTTCCTCCGGCCCCATCTTCGATTCGAGGTATTTAACATGCTTCTTTCCATCTATCCATGTTACCTCTTCTCTTTTTCCTATTTGTTTGTTTGCCTGTCCATACCAGGGAGGCAATGTTGACTTCACCTTCTTTGCTGCTTTTATGAAGTCACCTGTGGTTATCTTCCTCTTCTTTCCTGTTTTGAATGCCTCTCTCCATGGAATGGCTGCTGCTTCATCAGCCAGGGCTTTCAGGTCTGCTGCTGAGTAGCCCATGGTTAGCAACGCCAGTCTGTTCCATGCTATGTGCTTTTCAATGGGCCTTTTCCTTGAGTGAATTTTCAGAATGGCTTTTCTGCTTTTAAAATCGGGTTCTGGTATGAATATTGCTTTACTGAACCTTCCGCTTCTTCTTAAAGCAGGGTCAACATCCCAGGGAGCGTTTGTTGCAGCAATAACCAGAACATTCTCGTTGTTTGCTTCAATACCATCCATCTCATAAAGCAGTTGGTTAACAGCCATTCTCAGTGCCTGGCTTTGATCTGCTTCTCCTCTTCTTCCTCCTATGGCATCAATCTCATCAAAGAATATGATGGCAGGAGCATTTTTTCTTGCTGTTTCAAATACTTTATGGATGTTCTTTTCAGTATTTCCAACATACATATCAAGCAAATCAGATAGCTTTGCATTTATAAATGCAACCTTTGCCTCTCCTGCTGCTGCTTTAACAATGTATGTTTTTCCACATCCTGGAGGTCCATAGAGCAAGATGCCTCCTCCACCGAGCTTTCCATATTCTCTTGCTAACTCAGGGTTCATCATTGGATAAACAATTGCTTCCCTTATCTCTTCCTTTACATGCTCCATACCGGCAACATCTTCAAATGTCATGTTGGGCCTTTCAAGAATCTTTATCTCTGCTGTTCCTTCACCTCCACCTCCTCCACCTTCTTTCTTTGATTTTGCACCTTCTAAATGAGCCTTTGCCTCTGCAAAATCAGGTCTCAATTCAAGCGCTTTTTGATAAGCTCTTATTGCATTGTCTATATCATTTGAGTACTCGTAAGCTAAACCAAGGAGATGCCATGCTTCAGGGAAATCAGGCTTTAATTCTGTTACCTTCTTAAAATCATCAACAGCTTTGTCGTATTGCTCAAGTGAAGCATAACAAAGGCCTCTGTTGTAATATGCTTTCATATAATTTGGATTAAGCATTATTGCCTTATCGTAATCTTTTATTGCCTCTCCGAACTGCTGCTTTCTATAATAAGCATCTCCTCTGTTATTATATATGATTGGGTTTTTTGGGTCCAGTTCTATTGCTTTTGTATAATCTTGAATAGCTTTATCAAAATCCTTGAGTTTGTAATAGCAAAGAGCCCTTCCAAAATAAGCCTCTGAGAAAAGAGGGTTTAGCAAAATGGCCATGTTGTAGTTCTCGATTGCCTTGTCGTAATCTCCTCTATCAAAGTAATCATTCGCTATCTCGTAGTACTTTCTTGCATCTTCTATGCTTGTTACTCTTTTTCCCAATCCTAAACGAGTCATGCAGTAGATTTGTGAAGGAATAACTTAAAAAACTTCTCTAATTGTAATTTGTGGATTTCCATGGGTGGTAATTTTTAAATAATGATTCTCTCCTTGCTTTTACATGGATTTTACCTCTTTCTTGTTAAAGGCAAAGAGAGCAGCTTATCCAAGAGGAAAGTACAGGAAAGTTGGTGCTTTCAATGTCTTTGAGTATAGTGAAGGTAATTTTTCTTATTCAGATGTTTATACAGGACACAATCCATTCTCAGGTACAGAAATTGTTTATTATAATTCAGTGGCCATATGGAGTATGCATTACTACGGCTTTGCTTATTTAGAGGAAGCATTCACATTCTTGAAAAGAGCCCTTAAACCCTCAGAGGATGCTCTGTTTAGAGGTCCACCTGAGGTGAAGCTTGGAGAGTTCCTTTATGTGAATAAATGGAAAGGAGATGTTAGACTGTTTAAAGGTACAGAGAAGATTTACAGGTACAATAAAAAGGTGTATACACTTGATTACTTTGGAGGTATTAATCTTCCTGAGTTTCTGGATTTAAGAGCATTGAGGAGCAGGTTAAAGAAACCTCTTGGTAAGCTCTTTTCTATTGAGGATTTAATAAAATTAAAAAACAAAAAAATAATTGCTGTTGGTGATGAAGTTACTTATTCTTTGATTGAAAGAGGAGTAAAGCCTTTTGTTGCTGTGTATGACTTCAAAACTTTAAGGAAAAGAATTCAGCCAAATAAAAGGAGAAAGATACTCTCTTCCTGCCCTCCTTCATTTCTCATAGACAATAAGCCCGGCTTTCTCAACACATCTATGTTTTATATGGCAAAATTGTTGATTAAGAAAGGAGGCTATGTTAAAGTTAAGGGAGAAGAAGACCTTTTAACTCTGGCCTTCGTCCCTTATATAAAGAACCATGTTCTGGTTTATGGCCAGCCAGATGAGGGCATCGTTGTTGTTGATAAAAAGAAAGCATTAAAGGTATTGCTTGAAGTTATCCCTCTTTTCCCATAAAATGAAGCAAGGCAAATACAACAACTGCTACACCTATGCCTATGGTCCACGGGTAATATTCGGGGTCGTTAGGTCTAGCCTCTGCCCAGAATATCGCCACTAAATAACCACCGAGTAAACCCAGTATAGCCCTCCCTATATCTTTTAGTTCCACCATAAACAGCTCACTCTTTTGACTTCGTAACAACAATCACATCTTCAACTGACTTTACATTTTTGTAGAGTACGCTCTTCTCTTTTATTACTTCAAGCGCCTTTTCCTTTGATGCAGGCAATTCATCTAAGAGGATTCTAACTACCTCTCCTTTTTCCACATCTATTATGAAGTCCTGTGCTGTTCCCAGAAATTTTCCAGAGTCAGTAAATACATCCATTCCATACATCTCAGAGAGTTTAAGTGCCATGCTTTTCACCTACTAGGGCTTTATTCCAATATGTTTTTAAATTATTATGAAGTTGACCTCAGCCTTTATTCGTTGATTTATCAAAGCTCTTTAAAAACATTTATTAATGTTTATTCAACAAAACAAAGCTATGAAAGCCGTTGATGAAATTATTGAAGATATAAGGTCTTTAAAGGTTCAAGGAGCCAGAAATGTTGCTAAGGCCGCAATAAAGGCAATTATGATTTACTTAAAGCAGAGTGAGGCAAGAACCGTTGAGGATTTAGTTGCAGGGGCAACAAAAGTGGCTTTAGAATTAATGCATGCAAGACCCACAGAGCCTATGGCAAGGAATATGCTTGAAGATATATTGAAGTTTATGCTGTTTGAAATTTCAGTTGAGGCAAGCAATGTTGACGAGTTCAAGGAAAGGGTGGTTAAAGCAGAGGAGTATTATTTGAATTTATTTGATGAGAATGTGAAGAAGCTCTCAGAAATAGGGGCAAATTATATTCAGGAGAATGCTTTACCCATTACCTACTGCCATTCATCGACAGTAGTGGCTCTGCTTAAAAGGGCTTATGATATGGGTAAGTTAAGAGGAGTAATTGTTTGTGAGACGAGGCCTCTTTACCAGGGTAGAAAAACAGCGAGTGAGCTTGCTGACTATGGAATAGATGTAACATTTATAGTTGATTCTGCTATGGGTGTGTTTGCTAAGAAGGCAGACTTTGCCATAGTTGGAGGGGATGCAGTTACAACAGCAGGTGATTTAGTTAATAAGATAGGTACTTCAACACTGGCAAGGATAATGAATTCTTATGATAAGAGCTTTTTCTCTGCTGTTGAATCATGGAAGTTTGACCCTTATACCAACTATGGGTTTAGGGAACCCATTGAAGAAAGAAGTCCCTCAGAGGTGTGGAAGGATGCTCCAGAAGGGGTTAATGTTAAAAATCCTGCTTTTGATGTTACTCCTGCAAGGTACATAAATGCATTTATAACAGAAGTTGGTGTTTATCCACCTCAAAGGTTTGAGGAAGCTTTTGAGAAAGCAAAGCACATAATTTCTGAGGCATAAGTTCAACATTTTTAAACCTTCCTGAAAACAACTGTAAAGGTGGTACTATGGAAAACTATCATGAGGTAATAGAAGGAAAGGTTTCAAGAGGTACTGGTGCTAAAAAGGAGAAGTTTAGAGATAAAAGAAAGGCTCATATTGGCAGACCTCCTATAAAGACAAGAGTCGGGAAAGAAGAAAGGAAGGTGGTTAGAGTAAGGGGAGGCAATAAAAAAGTTAAAGTCAAAAAAGCGGAATTCATAAATGTAGTTGTTGATGGAAAAACAGTTAAAGCCAGGATTGTAAGAGTTATTGAAGGAAACAACCCTGATTTCACAAGACAAAATATAATTACAAAAGGAGCCCTTGTTGAAGTTGAAGGGCTTGGTAAAGCCAGAGTCACAAGCAGGCCAGGACAGGATGGAGTTATAAATGGAGTGCTGGTAAAAGAGTGATGTTTATAAATGTTTCACTCCTTAATGTAGCACTTTTAGTCCTGCGGAGGCAGGGCGAGCCATGTCGGCGGTGATAATATGGAAAGAGGACCTACTAATAAATCCCTTGCTGAGTTGATAGATAAGCTAAAGAAGGAGAAAAGACCATTCTGGAAAAGAATTGCCTTCTTTTTATCAAAACCAAGGAGAAGAAGAGTGGAAGTTAATGTCTCCAAAATTTCGAGGTATGGAAAAGAAGGCATTACCGTTGTTGTTCCAGGCAAGGTTTTGGGAGATGGAAGCTTGAGGTTTCCTGTTGTTGTGGCTGCCTTTAAATTCAGCAAAAGAGCATTAAAGGAGATTGAGAATGCAGGAGGAAAAGCAATTGGTCTTAAAGAATTCTACGAAAAAAACAGAAAAGCAAAGCATTTTAACGATTTTATGATACTTGTTTGAGGTGGGAATTATGCTAATAATAGATGGAAAGGGTTTGATTTTAGGAAGGGTTGCTTCAATTGCAGCAAAGGCTTTGCTGAACGGAGAAGAAGTCCATGTCGTGAACAGCGAAGAGCTTATTATCCAGGGCAATAAAAAGTATATCGTGGAGAAGTACAAGGCAAGAAGAAGATTAAGGAATAAGCAAAACCCTGAGAAAAGCCCAAAGTGGCCCAGGGTTCCCAATCTGCTTGTAAGGAGAATTATAAGAGGCATGTTGCCAAGGAAAAAAGCGAGTGGAAGGAGTGCTTTTAAGAAATTAAGGGTTTATATAGGGAATCCTAAGAACCTTGAAGGAAAGGTTCTTGATGAAGCAAAACCAAAGCACTTAGCTAAGTACATAACAATCAAAGAGTTGTGTCATGAATTAGGCTGGAGGGGATAAAATGCCTAAAAAATCAAAAAAGAATGTTGTTGTTTCAAGAGGAAAGAGGAAAAGGGCAATAGCAAGGGCTTATGTTAAGCCAGGAAAAGGTACTTTGAGGATAAACAAGTTATCCTTAGATGCTTTTACTTCAAACAAGTATGTTAAGGCATTAATAAATGAAGTAATCACACTCATAGGACCAAAGTGGAAAAAGGTAGATGTGAATGTTAATGTTAAAGGAGGAGGCTTGATGGGTCAGGTTGATGCAATAAGAAGGGCAATTGCAGTAGGTGTTTCAGATTACTTTAAAGATGATAAGATGAAGGAGGAGCTTTATGCTTATGACCCTGCATTGATAGTGGAAGACACAAGAAGGGTTGAGCCCAAGAAAGACAGGCAGAGGAAGGCAAGAGCCAAGTATCAAAAGTCGTATAGGTGATTGATATGGAATTTCCTGTTAGATGTTTTACATGTGGTAAGGTGATAGGCCATTTATGGGAAACATACAAAGAAAGAGTTGGAAGAGGAGAGGAGCCTGGCAAGGTTCTGGATGATTTGGGAGTGAAGAGATATTGTTGCAGAAGGATGTTCATAAGCTACGTTGATTTGGCTGAGGAGATGGTTGTTTTCAAGAGGATTGTTTAGAATGGGGCCGTGGGGTAGCCTGGGAGCCTGCAGGCTTGGGGTGCCTGTGACCCGAGTTCAAATGCATGCTTTGCTAAAAGCATGCTGAAAATCTCGGCGGCCCCATTTTTGAGGTGATTTAGATGGATGAACAAGGAGGTATTGAAGGATTGCTTGTGCCTGTGGAGAGGTATTTAGAGAGTGGTATTCATATAGGAACAAAGCTTAAAACAGGCTATACAAAAAACTTCATATTCAAGAAAAGGAAAGATGGCATATATGTAATAGACATAAAAAAGATTGATGAAGGGATGAGAAAGGCATTTGAAGAGATAAAAAAGCATGATTTGAAAGACATATTGATAGTTGCTACAAGGATATACGCTGCGAATGCTGCTAAAAAATTGAAGCAAATACTGGGAGATATTGATGTTATGGAGAAAAGGTTCATTCCAGGAACTTTAACAAACATAGAGTCAAAGCATTTTAGAGAACCTTCACTACTCATTGTTTGTGACCCTAGGAATGAGAAAGAGGCCATAAGGGAGGCAAAAAAGCTGGGCATTCCTGTTGTTGGTCTTGTGGATACAGATAATACAACAGAGGGCATAGATTATCCTGTTCCTATGAATAACAAGGGTAGAAAGAGTTTAGCTTTATTCTTCTGGCTTTTGACAAGGGAATTATTGCTCAAAGAAGGAAGGATAAAAGGCTACGATGAGTTCAAGTTGCCTGTTAGTTACTTTGAAAGGCTTGAGCTAGAGGAGTAATGTTTTAAAAGGTTTGGTGTAAATTAACCAAAGTTTATAATGTTAAGCATTTGGAGGTGTAAGAATGGCAAAAAAAGAGCATATGAACATTGTTTTTATAGGACATGTAGATGCAGGAAAGTCAACAACAGTAGGAAGAATTCTGTATGAGACAGGGAAGATAGATGAGCAGACAATTAGAAGGCTGAAAGAAGAGGCTGAAAAGAAAGGAAAAGCAACATTTGAGTTTGCTTATGTCATGGACAGGTTAAAGGAAGAGAGAGAAAGGGGTGTTACGATTGACATTAGTCATCAAGAGTTTGAGACACCAAAGTACTACTTTACAATTATTGATGCTCCTGGGCATAGAGACTTTGTTAAGAACATGATTACAGGTGCAAGTCAGGCTGATGCTGCTGTTCTTGTTGTTTCAGGTAAGGACGGAGTCCAGGCTCAAACAAAGGAACACACATTCCTGGCAAAGGTCCTTGGTATAAACCAATTGATTGTTCTTGTCTCAAAGATGGATGCTGTTGATTACAAGCAGGACGTTTATGAGAAAGTTAAGAACGATGTTATTAACTTGCTTAAAGGTATTGGATACGATGTGAGCAAGATTCCGATTATTCCAGCTTCATCCTACTTTGGAGATAATCTGGTTAAGAAGAGCGAAAAGATGTCATGGTACAATGGTCCAACATTGTTTGAGGCTCTGGATAAGCTTGAAGTGCCTCCAAAGCCAGTTGATAAGCCATTAAGGCTGCCTATACAGGATGTTTATACAATTACTGGCCACGGAACAGTGCCTGTTGGCAGAGTAGAAACAGGAAAATTGAAGAAAGGAGATAAAATTATTGTAATGCCCTCTGGCAAAGTGGGAGAGGTTAAGAGAATTGAGATGCACCATCAGGAAATTGAAGAGGCAATTCCAGGAGATAACATAGGATTTAATGTCAAGGGCATTGATAAGAAAGAAATTAAGAGAGGAGATGTTGTTGGAAAGCCAGATAATCCACCAACTGTGGCAAAGGAGTTTACAGCCCAGATTATAGTCCTTAACCACCCAACAGCAGTTACAGTTGGTTATACACCTGTGTTCCATATACACACAGCCCAGTTCCCTGGAAGGATAATTGAGATTGTTGATAAAAAGGACCCAAAGACAGGTCAGAGCCTTGGTAAGGCAGACTTCATAAAGACAGGAGAAGCAGCAGTTGTTAAAGTTCAGCCTTTGAAACCAGTTGTTATAGAAAAGTTCCAGGACTTTGCACCTCTTGGAAGATTTGCCATTAGAGATATGAACATGACAGTTGCAGCGGGTATTGTTCTTGATGTAGTTAAGAAAGAATAACTTTCATTTATTTTTTATTGAAGGTGAAAAAATTGGTAAGGAAATCCGGTAAAAAAAGTGCTGCAAGGATAAGGCTTGAATCAGAGGACCCAAAGCATATTGATTATGTTATTGACCAAATCAGGAATATAGCAAAGGCTCTGAACATGGGTTTTAGAGGTCCAATTCCTTTACCCAAGAAAAGGTTGAAAATAACTACAAGAAGAACGCCATGCGGTGATGGTTCAGACACTTATGAGACATGGTGGAAAGAAATATCAAGAAAGTTTGTTATAGTAGAAGGAGATGAGAAATCCTTAAAATATATTTTAAGAGTAAAGATTCCAGAAGATGTTTATGTAAAGATAATCCTTTAGTCTTCCCACATCTTTCTTGCTAATTTTCCCTCATACATAAATTCTTTAACTAATTCTTTAGCCTCCTCTTTTCTTTCTTTATGCTTTTCCAGAAATGAGTTTATTTTTTCTATCAGTATTTCCTTTAATTCACCTGTTAACAAATCTCCATTTCTGTAGCTTTCTTCAATCTTCTTTATTCTTTTATCGTCTTCCTCAAACAAGTAATAAAGCCAGTTGAACGACACATCTATTTCAGGCTTTCCTCCATACTTTCTATGCTCTTCCACTGTTGGCTGACCACCTGAGAATGCGTACTTCATGACTTTCATTCTAACAGCCTTTTCACTATCATCAAGCCATATTGCTGAGTTAGGGTTTGATGAGCTCATCTTGCCTTTAACTCCCTGCAAGGGCGGCAAAAACTTTGAATGGATAGCGCTTGCCTTGTAATAGCCCAGTGCCTCAGCATGGTCTCTTTGCAATCTCCAGTAAGGATCTTGGTCTATGCCGCATGGAATTAAACATCTTCTTTTTTCAAAGAATGTAGGAACTGCCTGCAATGCTGGATAATGAATTAAACTTATGTTTGTTTCATTTGTGAATCCAAACACTGCCTTTGCTGAGGAAAATGTTATCTTTCTCCCTAACATAAGTGCTTTCTTGTACATCTTTCCTATAAATTCGCTATTTTTGAATATGAATGTCTTGCTTGGCTCAAATCCAATTGCGATAATGTCCAGAATATTATCGTTGGCATAGACCTCAACTTCTTCAAGGCTTAGCTCTCTTTTTTGAACAAATTTTTCATCATCTGATATTTGAATGTAAACATTAACACCAAACTTTTCCTGAAACCACCTTGTTAAAAGAAATGGTGCTATGTGGCCTATATGCATCTTTCCTGAAGGTCCTCTTCCGGTGTAAAGAAAGAACCCTTTGCCTTTCTTATAATCTTCAATGACCTTATCTAAATCCCTGTGTGAAAAGAAGAATCTTCTTTTCAGCAGGATGTGTAGGTTTCCTGCTATTCTCCTTATTTCATTTAAGAGTTCTTCACTTATTGCTTCTGTGCCAAACTGCTTTATTAACTTTGAATAATCTATCTCTCCTTTTACTTCCCATGGTGTTACTTCCATTATTTCCCTCTCTTCAAGTAAATTGTTTGGGTTGGGAATGGAATATCTATCTTTGCTTTGCTTAGCTCTTTATAGAGAAGTTCTAAAAACCTTTTCTGGGCTGCAAACCTTTTTGTGTAATGAGGAACTGTGAAGCCTGCTTTGAAGTTTATGCTGAAATCTCCAAGCTCATCAATTCTCCACCATGGCTTAAACCTTTCATTCACAATAATCAAACCCTCTTTCTCTAACTGCTTCATTACTTTCTCAATAACTTTGTAAACTTTGTTTATATCGCTTCCGTATGCGACTCCAAATGTGACTAAATGGCCAGTCTCTTTTGAAGGTTCATCGTAATTTATTATTATGCTATTTGCTAAATCCTTGTTGGGAATAATCACAAGCTTATTACCTAAAGCAAGTATTCTGCTTGTTCTCCAGTTTATTTCTTTAACATAGCCCTCTATTCCCTTATTTTCAATCCTTATGTAATCACCTGCTTTTATAGGTCTATCTGCAATTATATGCAGTCCTGAGAAAAAATTGCTTAATGTGTCTTGAAGTGCTAAGCCAACTGCAAGACCCCCAATACCGAGACCTGCAATTAAAGGACTTATATCAATACCCAGCTGACTTAGCACGATGATTATTATGATTATGTAAAGGCTTGTTACAATCAGCCTTTTTGCCATGGGAATTATCTCATCATCTATACTTGAATCTGTTTTTGGAGCAATGTAAAGCATGTAGAAATCAAGGCCTGCCTCAATCAGCTTTATTATCAAAGAACCTGCTGCTACAAGCAAAGCAATCAGGAACCAATCGTAGAGTGCTTTACCTAAAACTACTATGTTTCCATAAACGATGTACACTGCTAAGTAGGCTCCTATAACTATGCTCAAATACTTGGTTTTCTTTGACATAATGTTCAGTATCTCATCATCCAGCCTGTGTTTTGTTTTTTTGGCAAAGTGTCTGCCTGTCTTCAATATTATCTTGAATACTACTTCTATTAAAATAGAGAAAACTACGAACAGGACAACAGCAGTTATCTCCCTGCCTATGCCCCACTCTGCAAAGTAAGAGGAGAAATCAATCATGCTGATGTATAAGTCTGAGAAGTTTTTTAAATGTTTAATTCCTGGCCTTCTCAGACAGGAAATCCATTATTTGTCTTAAAGACTTTGCTTCTTCTGTATTCTCTGATTCAGGGTAGTAAGAATAAAAGTAATCAAAGGTGGCTAAGTCTAAGGGAGTCCATGTTCTATTAAATTTAACATTTAAATCGGCTCCATTGTTTACTAAAAGCTTCACTACATCAAGTCTTTTTTCCCACACTGCGCAGTAAAGAGCAGGCATACCTGTAAGTGGGTCTCTTGCATTCAAATCCTTTGTTTTGATAACCTGTTCTAATGCTCTTATCAATAACTTAGATAAATTATCTCTGTTCTTTTCTAAAAATTCATTTACTTCTTCTATGCTTCTTTCACCTAACATTTTAAACTTCTCAAAACTGAACTTTTCTTTTCCTTTATTTCGTTTACCTGCACTCCTCAACATACTTAACACCCTTTATGCAAAGCATGGGTTGAAAAATAAAGTCTGGTTGAACTATTGTTTGAAAATATTAGTAAAAATGCTTAAAAATGTATCGCAATCTTACATAAAATTAAACAAAGGATATTCTTAACTTAAGCTAATATTTTCTCATTTACACTTCTTGTGAGAATCCTCAAATAGCATGTTTTTTAAACCTTATTCAGACTAAATTAAGGGTAAAATGTTAATTCAGGTGGAATCATGGCAAAAAAGGAAATGGTTGTTGAGGAAGTGCAGAAGATAATGGAGCATCTGGAGAATGTTAGGAACATAGCGATAGTAGCCCATGTTGACCACGGCAAAACAACGCTTACAGATTCGCTTGTGGCAAGGGCAGGGCTTATAAGCAAAGAACTTGCAGGCCAGCAAAGAGTCCTTGACTTTGAAGAACAGGAGCAGAAAAGAGGGATTACTATAAAGTCAGCAAACATAAGCCTTGGCTTTCATTATGAGGGAAACGATTACCTCATCAACCTTATAGATACTCCAGGACATGTTGATTTTGGAGGACATGTTACAAGAGCAATGAGGGCTGTTGATGGTGTTGTTCTGGTTGTTGATGCTGTTGAAGGAGTTATGCCCCAAACAGAAACTGTTCTGAGGCAGGCTTTGAAAGAAAGGGCCAAGCCTGTTATGTTCATAAATAAAGTTGATAGGCTGATAAACGAGTTAAAGCTAACTCCTCAACAAATGATGGAAAGGCTGGCAAAGATAATAGCAGGTGTTAACAAAATAATTAAAGGCAGTGCTCCGAATGAGTTCAAGGAGGAGTGGCAGGTAACTGTTGAAAACGGAAAGGTTGCCATCGGCTCCGCATTCCAGAAATGGGCTATAAGCTTGAGTTCTATGAAAAGGCACAACATTACATTTAAGGAGATATATGACTTGGTTCAACAGAACAAATTGAAGGAATTGGTTGATAAAAGCCCTGTTGATGATGTTTTACTTGAAATGGTTGTTAAACACTTACCAAATCCAAGAGTTGCTCAGAAGTACAGGGTACCTGTTCTATGGCATGGAGATTTAGAGAGCGAGGAAGGAAAGGCTATGCTTTCATGCGACCCTAATGGTCCTGTTGTTGGTGTTGTGTTTGGTGTTGTGCATGATGAGCATGCAGGAGAGGTTGCAGTTGTTAGACTTTTCTCAGGTAAAGTAAGAAAGGGAGATTCCCTTTATCTTGCTTCAAAGCTTGCTTACAGCAAAGTTCAGCAGGTTGCCATCTACATGGGTCCTGACAGAATTCAGGCCGATTTTGTTTCAGCCGGCAACATAGGAGCTTTAGTTGGTCTTAAAGATGTTTATGTCGGAGAAACAATAAGTGCTAAACCCATTGAGCCATTTGAGCAGATAAAGCATTACAGTGAGCCAGTAGTTACAAAAAGCATAGAGGCAAAGAACAGTAAAGACCTTGGAAAGCTCATAGAGGTTTTAAGAGGTATTGCAAAGGAGGACCCAACACTTAAGGTTGAGTTGAATCAGGAAACAGGAGAGCATTTGATAAGCGGTATGGGAGAGTTGCATCTGGAAATTATAGAATACAAGATAAGTCAGGAGAAAGGCATACCCATTGTTACTTCTCCACCCATTGTTGTTTACAGGGAAACAATAACGAAAGAAGGACCTGTAATTGAAGGGAAAAGCCCGAATAAACATAACAAGTTTTACATAAAAGTTGAGCCTCTGCCCAAAGAGGTTGTTGAGGCAATTGATAAAGGAGAGGTGCCCGAGGGCAGAGTAAAAGGAAAGGCTCAAACACTTGTTGAAAAGCTGGTTTCGCTTGGTATGAGCAGGGATGAAGCAAAAGGAGTCTGGGATATATACAATAAGAACATGTTTGTTGATGCAACAAAAGGTGTCCAATACCTGAACGAGGTTCAGGAACTTGTTTTGCAGGCATTTGAGGAAGCAATGGATAAAGGTCCATTAGCTCAGGAAAAAGTCTCAGGCGTTAAGGTCGTGCTTGTTGATGCTGTTCTGCATGAAGACAATGTTCATAGAGGTCCTGCCCAGATAATACCTGCTGTTAAAAGGCCCATATATGCATCAATGCTTAAAGCAGGTGTTATTTTGCTTGAGCCAAAGCTTAAAGTGTTGATCCAAGTGCCTCATGACTATGCAGGAAATGTTTTGAACCTGACAAATGGAAAAAGAGGACAGTTGCTTAACATGGAGCAGGAAGATGAGTTGAGCAAGATAACTGTTCTTTTGCCTGTTGCAGAAACATTCGGATTCAGCAATGAGTTGAGAAGTGCTTCGCAGGGAAGAGCCATATGGTATCAGGAGTACTGGGGCTATGAGCCTTTACCAAAGGATATCCAGGTAAAAACTGTTAGGGCAATAAGGCAAAGAAAAGGCCTGCCGGAGGAGCCTCCAAAGCCGGAGGACTTCATGGAATGAAAATTCCTTCCTTTTTTACAAATAATGAAATTGCACTTGCTTTTTACTTAGCAAAAAAATCGTTCAGAGAAGGAAAAAACATAGCAAGAGATTTTGACAAGGAGTTCTTGCTCTGGCTTGCAGGTAAAAGAGATATAAACAGGGCAAAAGAATATGTTTTCTCAAAGCAAGGTAATCTTGTTGAAGTCAAACCATCTAACTTGAAGTTGCCTCTTGATTGGAGAAAGGTAGAGAGAATAAGTTTATCCAGACTCTAACTGCTTTCTAAGCACTGCTTTATCAATAGGTATTGGAATGCCAAGCACTTTGTGAATCAATTCAAATATTTCAATTACTTTATCAGGGTCTTTTTCACCTATTATATTGGCAATTTCCTTTATGTTTATGTCTTCTCCTATCAATTCATAAAACACAACACCTCTTACACCGTACTTTTTGTAAATAATGTAGGCATCGAATCCAAACTCCTTGTTTATCTCATCAATTGAGAGTTCTCTTACCTTCACAACACCTTCTCTTTTTAACATATCAACTACATTCTCCACTGTTTTTAAAGGCACTTTTGTTGATTTTACTACATCAACAATGTTGCACTTCTTTTTGTTTTCTAAATATTCAACGACCTTTCTTCCATCTCTTGCGAACTGAAGGACTATGTTTAACTTTATTTTCATCTTGCTTAAGAAATCTTTTGGTTCATAACTTATGTAAAGAACAGGTTCTACCTCTCTTTCAACTTTAACTGCTTCGTTTAACTCTCCTGTTAGAGGCACAAATTTTTCCTCAGTTTTTTCTTCCTGTGTTTCCATCGTTATTAAGCCAACATCCTGACTGAACTTTAATACTTCCATTACCTTTTCTTTTGTAGTGCCTGCTTCTTTTGCTATTTCATCAACGCTCCTGACTCCATCAACAAGCCTGAATATTTTTACACCTTCCATTCCAAACTTATCGTAAATTATTGTTTCAGATGGTGTTAAGTTTTCTTCTTCCTCAACCTTTTCTTCATGACCCTCTGGCTTTATTTCCATCTCTTCTTCACTTTCCTCATTTTCAGGCTGAATACTTATCTCCTCCTCAGGCTCTCCACTTTCCTTTACTTCTTCACTTTCTGGCTCTATATTTATCTCCTCACTTTCTTCACTGCTTTCCTCTGGCTCAATTTTTATCTCTTCTTTTTCTTCTTCAGGTACATTTACTTCATGGATTTTTGGTTCTTCTACCTCAATTTCAACAGGCTCAGGCTCTCCACTTTCCTTTTCTATCTCTTCTATCTTTTCAGGTTCAACGCTTTCTTCAGGTTTTATCTCCTCTGGTTGCGGAACTGCTACCTCTTCTTTTTGAGTTTTTACACTCTCTTCAGTTAATGAAGGCTTTTCAGGTAAAGAAGGTTGGGCAACCTCTTCTTCGCTTATATCTGCCATACCCTCTCCGACCATGAAGTTCAGTATTTCTTCAACCTCGTCTTTATCAAAACCAAGCGTGTTTGCTATTTCATCTGCACTTGCATATGTGTCTTTGGGCAATGAATTGTAAACCTTCAGGGCTTTTTTTCCAAACTTCTTTACTAAGTAATTCTGATTCTTGAATTTTTGAAGAGGACTACTTTCAATCAATTGATATTTTTTCATACATTCTGGTTTAACAGAAAAACCTTAATAAACCTAACCTCTCAAAATCACATGATGGCAGGATTAGATGATGAGGAATTACTTTCTACTCCTATAGATAAGCTGATTGAATTGGTGAAAGA
>JALVSQ010000041.1 GCA_027024255.1 Microcaldota archaeon | reverse complement strand
TGCTTATCTCCATTTCCCTTTTACCAATAAACAGGATATAGAAATGGCTTACCAGGAAATTGTAAAGGCTAATAGAGAAAAAGCAAAGGAAAAAGCACAGGTTTAAAAACCCTTCTTTAACCATATATCAACCACGGTGATAGCTTGGGAGACAGGCCAAGAAAATGGAAGAAAAAGGGCAGAATGCGATGGAAATGGTTAAAGAAGAGAAGGAGAAGATTAAAGAGAAGGCTCAAAAGAAGGGTCGGAGAGCTCTAAATTTTTAAATTGTTATTCTCAAGTTCTTTTTATGCTCTGGATTCTTGTGGGTATTTTAGTACTGGTAATTGTGTTATGGCTAATAGCTACATACAACAGGTTCATAACTATAAAAAACGCTATAGATTCAACGTTCAATCAAATAAGGGTGGCTATGAAGAAAAGGTTTGATAAGATAAGCAAGTTAGTTGAAACAACAAAGTCGTTCATAAAGTATGAAAAGGCAGTCTTGACAGATATAACAAAGCTCAGGTCAATGGCTGTAAACTCTGCTGAAGATGTTGAAAAGCTGGGGAGGAAGTTAAACGCTTTGATGGGAAGTATTAGAGTTGCTGTCGAAGCATATCCCGAGTTAAAGAGCAACGAATCTGTTAAAAAGCTATTAGAAGAGATAAGCAATGTTGAAGATGAGATAGCAAGGTTGAGGTATCTCTACAACGACCAGGTCCAGATGTTCAACACAATGGCTGAAAGAGTTCCCTCCAATATTGTAGCGAGTCTTTTCGGCTTTGGAAAGAAGCCATATCTAAGGTTTGGTAAAGAAATAGAAAAGCCAGTAGATACATCTGTTTACTGAGTGATTAAATGGATGCAGGTGAAAGAAAGTCATTTGCCCTTATTGTAATCAGCGTTTTGGCCCTTTACTTTATTTTTGAGTATGTTGACCCAAAAGGAGTTCTCTTCATTCCGCTTAAGAATGATTATTATGTAAAAGAGGTTAGTGTAGAATTCAATAAACCGTTTATAAGAGAAAGTATAACATTTAAAGTTAATGAAAATAAATTCCACCAGATATTCAAGGTTTATTATGGAAACCTGCATGATATTGTTGATTTTGAATGCAGTGATGGTTTGCATTCTTATTTTAGTGATGTAGAGGAGGGAGTTGAGATCGGTTGTGAAAGCCCAACTGGAATAAAACCAGGTAGTTATACATTAACCATAACATACAAACCAGAGGTGAACTGGAGCTATGTGAAGTGGGTAATATTTAATTATGCTCCACGAAAAGTTGAGAGCATTAAAAGTAATGGAAAGCCTGCCTACACTTCTTCATTGTTCGGAGAGCCCGTCGTTGCCTTTTATCCTGACGCAAAACAAAAAGACTTAGAATTTATGCATTTAATAAAACTCCTCAGCCTTATTCCTTTAATTGCTCCTGTTGTGTTTGTTGTGCTCCTTTATGTTACTTACTTACTCTTTGGAAGAGAACCGGCTATAAATGAAACCATTCCAGAAGTTTATCACTCAATACCTTCTCAAAGAACACCACTTGAAGTTGTTATTTTATTCAAAGACCCAATAACAACAAACTGCGAAAAGAAGGTAAAGGAAATAATAAACACCATACTGGCTCATGCTATTGTTAAAGAAGCAATAGATATTAAGAAAGACAGAATTTACATAATTGATGAGCAAAAGTTTAATGAACTTGAAGAAGCAGAGAGAGAAGTAATTTCATTAATAAAGGAGAAAAAGATGTCTGATAAGGACCTGAGAAAAATGTATGGGGTGTTGAGGAGGTATGCAAAGAAAAAGCTCAAAGAGGTTTATGACGAAAAGGGTTACTGGATTATGATGGGCCTCTCAATTCTCGGCCTTTTCACAGCATTCATGATGGATGATATATTTGATTCCTCTGCCAGCTACAGAGTATTTATTAAGAGCCTAGGAGCAGGAACCATTTTACCCATCTACTTTATCTCAATTGGAAGCCTTTTTGCCGTCACAATATTCAAAGGCCATCTGTTCGGCAGGTTTAAAAACAAGGAAATATACAAAGAATTCCTGCTCTGGAAGGCATTTAGAAACCTGCTCAACAATCAATCCTTAATAAAGAAGTACAGTTTGAAGGATAAGAATATGTGGGGTTCCTGGCTTGTCTATGCATATGCACTGGGTGTTAAAAAGGAATCTATAAAATACTTAATTGAAATTGGAAAACTCTACTCTCCTGCATTTTATTCCAGATTAAACAGAATCAACGGATTCAGCACATATGTATGGGGGATGACACTTGCCTCCCGTATTGGAAGAGGCAGAGGGGGTTTAGGAGGCGGCTTTTCAGGTGGTGGAACATTTGGAGCAAGGTAAGATTTAAAATCACATCCATTCATTTTACATAACCATGAAAGAAGTGAAGGTTGGAAAAGAAGAGCTTGAAAGAATAATGTCCATTGCAGAGTGGATAAACAGAGAGGAGTTTGATATTAGAAAAAAGGAATCATTTAAACTCTTCAAGGAGGTGGTTGAAGACATTAAAAGAAAAGCAGGTACTTCATTTGCAGAAGCTTACAAAAACCTTCATTCCCACAAAGGATTTGGTCTTATCTCAAAATACTCATCAAAAGGTAAAGAGGTCCTGAGCATAATATTCAAAGACCTTTTTAATCTGGAAAGTCCATCAACAATTCATGTTATAGAATCTCCAAAAACACTTGCAAGAGTGAGTAGAAAGCTGATGAAAGTAAAAATACTTTTTAATACTCTTGTGGATGTAAAAAAATATGAAGTCATTCCCTCTCCTTCACGTGCTCTTGTGATTAAACCAAATCCCGGCATAACAAGAATGCTGGAACTTAAAGAAAAACATATTAGAAAAATAAAGGGTATAGCCATAGGCAAACCGTATGAAGTAGCAGGTGAGTTTTTACCTGCCCTTTATAGCTATATCTTTTTTCCATCAACCATAGACCTTTCAAAAACTGCTGTTTTAAAGAGGCCTAAACTCCTGGGTTTTGGTTTTATTGAAACATCAGAAGTTAAACCAGAGATATACAATAA
>JALVSQ010000040.1 GCA_027024255.1 Microcaldota archaeon | reverse complement strand
ATGATGATGAATATATATTTTTATGTGTAATAAAGTATTTTCTAAGTGAGATAAAATTGTATGAGAGATTCTCAAATGATGTAAAGAGGGAGATGGATAAAGTCAAAATCCCAAAAGAGTGTTAGTTTACGTAACTGTAATGTGGAGAAAATTAACCCTCAAATTTACCCTTAACTACCATCTCCAAATTTAAAGCCATAATTTTTAAACCATACTTTCAATTTTGTAGCCTTAAATTATAAAAACCTTTCCATTTAAGAAAGAATCATGCCAAAATACCTCCAGAGAAACCTTCTTTCTGAAGTAGAGAAGTGGATGAATAAAGGCTATGTAGTTATTCTCAAAGGAGCCAGACAGGTGGGAAAAACAACATTGTTGAAAATGCTTATGGAAAAGTACGGCGGCACTTACATTGATTTGACAGATGAAGAATGGGCTGAGAGGTTAAGCAAAGACCCACTTTCTTTCTCAAATCTTGAACAACCCATTTTCCTTGACGAAATAGGAATGGTAAAAAATGCTGGAAGGTCTCTAAAGCTCCTGTATGATGAGAAAAGGATTAAAATGGTTGTTACAGGTTCTGGCGCTTTTGAGGTAAAGGAAAACATTAGAGGATACTTAGTAGGCAGAGCTATTTCCCTCACTCTTTATCCATTAACATTTGAGGAATTCCTGTTATGGAAATCGTTTATCAATTACGATTGGTACATGGAAATAAAAGAAAAAATCAAGAGTTACTTAGCTGGAAAAACAGGGAAATTCCCCGAAATTCCAGAGATGAGTAAATTAGAGCTTTACTATAAGGAATTTGCAGAGTTTGGAGGGTATCCTGGTGTTGTTTTAGCCTCTCAGGAAGATAAGAAAACAATTCTGAAAAACATCGTTGAGAGCCAGCTGGAGAAAGATATATTCCAGTTTTTTGACATAAGGGAAAAAGAAAAATTCAAGAATTTCCTTAAATACATGTCATTTAATGTTGGAGGGATATTCAACGCTCATTCAACAGGATTGAGCAACCCCACTGTGTGGAACTATGTGAGCATACTTGAAATGGAGTATATTTTGAAGCTCCTATGGCCTTATTATAGAAACCTATCCACAGAATTAAGAAAATCCAAAAAAATCTACTTCTACGATACAGGTATTGCAAGATTTCTATCAGAAAACAGGCTCAACATAGGTCAGGAAACCGAAAACTTCGTTTTTTCTCAATTAATCAAGAAGTATTCCGAAAGCAGTCTGAGATACTGGAGAACTCAGGGAGGAGCCGAGATAGATTTTCTGATTCTAAATAAAAACGAGCCTTCCCTTCCTTTGGAGGTAAAAACAGGAAGTAAAAAGAGCCGTGCTTTATTCAATTTTCTTTCTATCTATAACTTAAAAAGAGGAGTAATAATAGCAAATTCTACGAAGTTGGAGAAAAAGCAGGGCAAAGAAGTTGTGTATTTACAGCCCTGGTGGATTTAATTTAAAGCCATAATTTTCAAACCATACTTTCAATTTTGTAGCCTTATTCTTAAATTAGGAAGCCTTACTTAAGGGAATAACACCTAAGGAGTTTCTTGGCTTTTCCATGTTTGTTATGTGAGATGGTAAACCCTTCTTCCCTTCTACATATGTCCATTTTACAAATAAAAACCTGCTTAGTGCATCACAAATCTCTTCCACTTCTTTATCTCCTGAATAAGGCTTTCCTTTTGATGTTGCTTTTAATTTCACATACACCAATTTATCAGGAAGAGCAAACACAAGATAGTAACTTACAACAGGAACCTTTCTTAGCATATTTCTGTAATCGGTGACTTTCATTTGATAAAATCTTTTTACATAAATACCTTTCAACTCATTTACATCAAAAACTTCATTGGAAGAGGAGAAAAGCGTTGATGAAGAGAGTTCAACCTTATTTGATAACCTATTCACTACAATCTTTGTTTTGGGCATTAAAAAATAAACAACCAGAAAGATTGCAATAAAGGGAACAAAGCACAGGGCAGATAAAATACTGCCTAAAACAGCTCCAAAGCCCACCAGGAAGGGAAAAATAAAGAGAGTTGGAATAAGGAACAGAACAATAAGCGAAAGCCATGAAAACATAGGTTTATATTCAATCGTTAATATGCCGTGCTTTTCGCTTATGTGCAGGGCCATGAGATGAATAGGAGGGAGGTCTATAAAAACTTAACTTTGAAGGAAACTTAGTTTTCAGTTGACCTGAACCCAATAACCCACAATCCATATTTATCTATTTCCTCTTTACTCCAATGTTTTTGCTGTTTGGTGTTAGTTACATAAGTAACTTCTAACTTTAGTTCTCTTCCTGTGTATTCTTTCTTCTCAGGGTTCCATTCCCTGAGCAAAAGAATGTCACCCTCTTTTATTTCAAAATCACCTAGTCTTATTTCAAATGTTTTCTTCCCGCTTTTTATCAATTCAAAATATCTTGGCAAGATTTTCTTTTTTATGATTGTCATGATAATTATTAGTTGCTGATTTATAAATTAATAAGTTTGTGCTTTTAGGTTCTTTCTAAAACTATTTAAACCCTTCTTAACAAATGCCTTCTATGGACTCCCTCCTACACCCTATTTTCAGAATTCCCCCAGAAGCTGAGTTTTACAATCTTCTAATAAGTAAGGCTAAAAATAAACCTCTTAAAATAATTCAATTTTTAGGAGAAAAATATTTACTGTGCCTGTCTTTAGATGAAAAAAGTGTGAATAAAGCAATTAAAGAAACCCTTTACATGATAGAAGGAGATAGAAGCTTATCTGTTCACGTGTTCTATTTCCTGTGGATAATTGCGAGTAGCAAGAGAGGATTAAGGAAGATAAGCAAGTTTAGAGAGGATATAAAGGATTTAATTCATACTTTAAAAGAGAAGGAGAACGAGGATGCTCTTCCTTTAGCAGCTGATATTATCCCTTCTGCTAGTGATAAAAAATTGAGAAGAATATTCAAATTATGTAAGAAATTAAGAAAAAAGGAAGGAAAGAAATTCTTTTCAGGTTTATCTTCTTTTATTTCATCTCCTTTCTTTCTGACTGGAGATAAAAGAAAGGTTATTGAATTTGCATCTTTTCTTTCATATGCAAACATAATGGGGTTAAAACTTAATCCCAGAGACTGGAAAGAAGCTAACCTAATTATGAAATTGTACAAAAAACATGGTGAAATAATATCACCGCTCCTCTCTTTGCCTCCTGATGAAATAGAAAAAAGCTTGAAAAAACTGAAAGAGCTTTTAAAGAACACAGACATAGAAGAGAGGGAAATAGTAAACGAAATATTAAGTAATGTGGATGATAAAAAGGGAGTGATAAAACTCTTGCTTAAATTAAAAAGTGAAATGAAAGGCATTAAAAAGCATTTAAACAGGGAAAATCTTCTGCCAGAGAAAAAAAGAGTAGAACTTGCTTTTATAAATGTCTTATCCATCCTTTCAACCAGCAAAAAGTATGGATTTAAGATCATTAAAGAGCTGATAAAAAATAATAGACGCGAGTACTTAAGAGTATCCTTATTTAAGGTAAGACTGCTCCTCAACTACGGCTTAAAACCAGAAAAAATTTATGAAATGGTGAAGGAGTTCAAGGGTAAAAAACTCATTATGTTGTTAAGGAAAGAGTATGGAAAATTGATGGGCTAAAGCTGTGTTCGCATTAACTAAGAGCTTTTAAATAAAATCTTTTTACACTTTCTCTAAAGGAGAACTTATTTTCTTCAAGTAAGAATAACCTTTTACATCCCCCTCTACATAAACAGGCTCAATGCTCAAATTCAGAGTAATTGAGTTTAAGCCTTCCCCTATCTTATTTCCGTAAATGGAGTAAGCAGTAAGTTTGCCTGTGCCTTTTATCTTTACGCTTTTCTCTCCAAACCAGTAATCGTGCCAAATGACTGAAATTTTTGACTCGTTTTTAGAAAAAACAGCCAGGTATGTTTCTCCGTCATCCTGCACCTTTACAACCGTTGAGTTGTTGCCTAACCTTTTCACCAGTTCTTTGTAAGCATAGTATGCTTTCTTTTTAACTCCTTTTCCCTTATCGTATTTTCCCTTTCCATCATAAACCAGACCCGATTGGTCAAAGAACCCCTCATCTGTCCCTCCTTCATAGTCTGGCTCTTCTACAAAACACCAGAAAACCTTTTGAACACCAAGGGCTTTCATGGTCACAAAGCGCTTAACAAGGTCGGCAGCCTGTTCTTCTTCTGTTTGGACTATGCCGTTGAGTTCTCCTGAAAATGTGCTTGTTTCTGTTACCCATATGTGCTTATCTCCATAACCGTAATTTTCAAGGATATTCTTCATCGAATTGTATATATGCATGCCTGACCTGTAATACTCTCCGACTCCAACAGGTTTTGAGGTTCCGTAGTAATGGAAATTATAAACATCCACATAATTTCCACCACCTAACTCCAGAAACCTTGTGAGATAAGGTTCTAGGTCTCTATCTCCTGGTAAGCTATCTAAAAGGCTACCCATAACCACAACACAATCAGGGCATTCCTCTTTTATGGCACTGGCATAAACTTTCAAACGGTTGAAATACTCATCGACATCACAGCTTGTTTTCCAGTTGCCGTTGACTTCATTCCCTATTTCCCAGTACTTTATGGCCACCCCGAACTTTTTAGCTCCTTTGCCTTTTGTGTAATAATAGACTATTTTCTTCAATGTTTCTTTCGTTAATTTGGCGTCCTTTATTCTTGGCACATACAATGTTATGATGGGCATGGCTCCATTATTTATTGTGGCTATTATCTTCTCCTCATACTTCGGCTTTCCTTCTTTAGCAATCTTTTCCGAGACACCTAAAAAGAGGCCATTTCTGTATACCTCCACACCTAAATCTGATAGGTAAGTTTTGTCTTCAACAATTCCAGATATGCCGAAGAAGCCGTCTCTGACCTTTACCTTGGGTTTTTGACTTGGAGCTAAGAAAACATAAGCAAGGAGTACTATTGTCAAACAGATTAAACTCAAAAAAAGAATCTTGTTTTTCTGGAACAACTCGTAAAACCTGAACATGGATTACTTCATCAGGCATTGTTTAAATATTTTTGTACAAAAATGATTTCATGAATCTTTACAGGAAGCTTAACTATGCCTGGAAACAGACATGTAAAATTGTTTTAGGAGATGAGGTGGGAGAGTTAAGAGATTATAGACCATGGCTTGAAGAAGTATTTATTCAGAATAAATTTCCGAAATACGGTTCATGGAAAAAAGAAGTCAAATCATCTCTTACAGGTGAGGTTAATTACATCTTTGCCCCGTTTTATGAAAAAGGAGTGAAGTTTGGTGAATACAACTTGCTCAAAGAAAAGAAAATCGAACCTCTCTCTATAAACGAAATAAAAGACATAGATTCCATACTTGAGGCATGGAAGGACCGCTGGTATTACAGGACAAATGTTGTTCTTGGGAACAGTTATAATGTTGAAAAAAGTGATTCAGTGTTTAATTCCAGTTTTGTATTGGGCTCCTATGCTGTTGTGGAGTCCAGCTATGTTGCCTATTCATTATGGATAAGGAACGGGGGAAAGTATGCATTTGGAAGTTTTGGAGGACCCGGATTCAAATTCTCCATCCGTTCAAGTTACGGGTCAAATCTGACACGAGGTCTGGAAACATACTTCTTTGTGGATGCAAGCGATGTTTATTTCAGCCATTATGTTATCGGAAGCACTGAAATCATGTTCTCATTCAATCAGGTAGGAAAACATTACGTAATTGGAAACTTACAGCTTTCAAAAGATAAATATATGAGAATAAAGTCTTCTTTGCTTGAGCAGATAAGAGATGAGTTAAAGAGAAACAAGCGTTTGCCATCTCTTATGGAAATCGTTGGAGAGAGCAGTCTTCCTCCTGAACCCATTCCACAGAAGAAACTGAGAAAGATAAAAACTGAGGAAGGGTGTTCCCTCCAGCCTATAGAAGAGGGATTCAAAAAGACTACAAAAATCCTTCTTGGAAAAAGTTTCAGTCTTGGTGAGTTAAAGGATTATCTCACGGGTGATAGATTTATACAACCAAGAATTGTGGAAACGCCAGGTAAAGTAAAGACAACATACTACCCTATTGCTTATTTCAGTCTCTGGCCACAGGATATAGACAGTAGAGTTATTGTTCAGGAAGAGGTGGAGGCAGCCTCTCAGGTTCATTTGAAGGAAGATACAATCTCTAATTTTCAAAGAATTAAAGATGAACTTGGTAAAATTGCTTATATCCTTCAAAGCACAATCATAGAAAGTAGAAATGTTTGTCGTGTTTCTGTTGCTTATAGGTCAAGAGATGTAGCCTATTTCTTTGATGCTACTGAAAATAAAATGGCTGCGTACAACCATGTAGGAAGCCCATCTTCCACCTATATCTTCGGAAGCTTTTTTACCACAAATTCATCTTTTATAATAAACAGCGATGCGAATGAGAAGTTAAGAAGGGCCATGGAAGCAGACAGGTGCTCCAACAGCAATGACATCTACTTCAGCCATGATATAGATGGAAGTTCAGAAGTGATGTTCTCCCAGCATCTTAAAGGAGCTCGCTACACAATCGGGAATCTTAAGCTTTCAAAGGACAAATATCTCTCCATTAAAAAAGGATTACTTGAACAGATTGCAAAGGAGTTGGAAACTAAAGGCACATTACATTTCAGCGTGAGAAGTATGGGATTGTAAGTAATTAAATCACAAAATTTAAATATACTATTCAGATTTAACTAATATGGTGAAAGGCAGATGCAAAATTTTAGAAAGCTGCTGTTTTATAAAGGCAATGTAACCAAAGATGAAGCAAAGAAATTTTTTGAAAACTTAACGAAGCCGTTATCTCCTTTATTGGGCTTTTTGGACTTTTCCTGGCTCTTCTCGAGTACGCCAGGCTTTCATATAGTTTATGAGGGTAACTCAATTGATGTTTATGTTGAGTCAAATAAAAAGATTGAGCAGATTTCTTACTTCTTATTTCCGTTTAGAGTGGGAAATAAAGTAACCTTAGATAAAATTAAAGCTAAGTTCTGCATTCCTTCCTTTTTCTTTGTTTCTTCATCATTTGTTGAGTTTATGATAAAAACTGATATAAAGGTTATGGACTTCAAAATGTTCCAGTTTCTAACACTTAAAATAGGGTTCGGAACCGGAATTAAAAGAGATGGTTGTCCAGTTTCTTTCATAATACTGAACCCGATAAGGTTTTTTACCATTGATATGTCTAAGCATCCTTCTATTCATTTAGATGTTTTAGAAATAGCATTGAGCAGTGTCTCCTCTAAATCAAAAACAGAACCTCTGTTTGAGGATGATTTTGGAAACACAATAGGTATAGATAGCTTTGATCCTATCCAACATACCCTCATCATAGGTGAATCGGGAAGCGGGAAGACTATATACTTGATGATGCATCTAAAAGCTATCTATAAATACCTTAATAAAAAAGTGAAGATGGTTATTCTTGATCCCCATAGTGAAATTGCGGATAAACTTCCTATACCTAAAAAGATAATTGATTTCAAGAAGGCATACATAGACCCTTTTACAATTAAGGGCAAGTTCTCACCTATGATGGCCCAGCTTATCAGTCAGCTTATTGTAGATAGCATTGAAGGGAATAAGTACGCAGAAAGGGTTGCGTTCCATTCTGTATATCTTCTAGGTTCCATAGGTAAGTTGAGCTTGGATAATTTAAACTTGCTATTAACAGATGAAGCCAAAAGAATGGAATTTGTGTCTAAAACAAAACTTGAGGATGTTAAAGTCTTCTTCGATAATGAGTTTGAAGATATCTACATGAAATATTACGATAAAGCAATACTCCCTTTAATAAATTTCATAAGCGAATACAAACTCCATATTTCTCACATAAGGAAAAAACTGAATTTGGAGGACTTGATAAATGAAAACGATGTCCTGGTTATTTCGTTTGACCCCAATACATTTAGCAGGAGGATGATTCACTTTTTGGGTTCAGCAATAATTTCCCAGATGTACATGCTTGCCCTTTTGAAAAAGTTTAAAATACCCACTCTCTTTGTAATAGATGAAGTGGCTAGAGTTGAGAATCCTGTTCTTAAAAACATCGTGGCAGAAACAAGAAAGTTCAACCTCTTTCTTATAATGGCAACTCAGTACCTCACTCAGTTAAGAAAGGATATAGTAAATGCGATTTTAAGCAATGTCCGGAATATTATTGCATTTAAATTGCATAAAAATGATGCAGCCCTTCTGGCAGGAGCCATGAACCTTAAAATAGAAGAATACTTCAAAAAGGTTCTTTCAGTTAACGAACTTGAAGAAAAGAAGAAAGAGCTGTTTGTAGAGCTGGATTCTCGTGAAGTCATAGTGAGGCTTTACGATGGAAAGAGTTATTTACCTCCTAAAAAGACTAAGACAGTGGATATGAACAGGTGGCTTTAAGTGTTGAGAGATTTATAAATCTGCTCACTGCGTTGAGCATTTTTCCCTATTTTTGCTCAATTGATTGAGCATTTGACAGAAAATCTACAGCAGGAATATGTTCAATCTCCTCAGGCAAATCAAAATCAAGAGGATATAAAGTAATTAAGTATCTCCTGATTCCTTTCCTTAATTCCAGGAGCCCTTTAATTTCACGCTTCAATGTCTTTGAATCTGTGATGGAATAAGAAACATTAAAAGCAATTTTGGGCTTGAGATTTTTTGTTATCAGGAAATCGACCTCATGCTCTTTGACAGAATAAAACACATTTTCCCTTCCGAACTGCTGCATGAGATGGATATAAACAATATTTTCAAGCAATCTGGACCTCAAAGATATATCTGGTATTCCTATTTTCGCAAATGCAGAATCAACAGCATACACTTTTTTAGGAGCTGCCTCTCTAATTCTAAAAGAAGGATGGTATTTTTGAATTGTGTATAATAGGTAGCTTGATTCTAAGTGCTTTATGTACTCCTTCACAGTCATTTCATGCTTTATCCCTACAACCTTTGTTAGACTTCTGTATGTGAAGGGCTTTCCTATATTTGATAAAAGATAAACTGCAAGGTCTTTCAGAAATTCGCCGTACTTTATGCTGAACCGGGGTAGCACATCTTTGTATATAATCATATTAAAGTACTCTCTAATAAATTCCTGCCTTTCTGTTTCCACAATCCTTGGGAAGCCTCCTAAGTCCATATACCTTTCAAATGAATGTATTGAAGGGCTAACTTCCTTGAATTCGAGAAATTCTGAGTAAGTCAAAGGAAAGACATCAAATGTGATTGTTCTTCCTGTAAGGACAGTAGCATATTCAGAGCTTAACAGTTGTGAATTTGAACCGCTAACCACAACCTTTGTTTTGTTATGTACTCTTCTAACAAATTTTTCCCATCCCTTTACATTATGAACTTCATCTAAAAGAAGAGGTTTTCTACCAGAAAGGTTGTAAAGTTTATCAAAATCAGAGAGGTCAAACTGCATTAATCTTTCATCTTCAAAGTTTACATAAACTCCGTCAAACTTCCTTGCTAAATGGTACATGATGTATGTTTTGCCAGCCCTCCTGACTCCTGATAATACTGTTACTTCCTTTAACTCCATGGCCTTCTCCACTTCTTTAAATATCTGCCTTGGCTTTATCCTTGCAGAGTTCACTTCTTCTCTTTGCTCTTCAACAATTCTCTTCAACAAAGCAACCGACATCATAACATTATAATTGTTAGATAAGTTTATAAATCTGCTCACTCCGTTGAGCATTTTTCCCTATTTTTGCTCAATTGATTGAGCAGTTTTTTATTTTAAAGATTTTTAAATAAGTCCTTGCTTATATGAACTATGAAAAGCAAGGCAGAGGAGATAATTCAATTCCTCAAAGAAAATGCTGATGAAAAGGATAAAGACCAATGGACCAAAACAGTTAAGCATGAGGATGTTTATGGTGTAAAGTTAGCAAAATTTAATTCTCTAATTTCTAAATGGGCAAAGGAAATCAGCCTTTATGATATAAAAGAACTCTGGAAAGATGGAAAAACTGAATCAAGGATTATAGCAGCAAAGATATTGGGGAAGATAGGAAGAAGAGAGCCTGAAAAAGTCCTTGATTTACTCAAAAGTTTTGTTAAGGACTTAAAGGATTGGGCAACAACTGATACACTGGCAACCCAGGGAATAAGGGGCATTATTAAACAAAAGGAAAGCGAAATAAAGGAGTTTGCCTTAAAATGCCTTAAAAGCAAGAATATCTGGACAAGGCGTTTTGGTATTGTTGTTTTTATAAATTTTCCAGAAAGCAAGGAAGCAAGGGAAATTGTTAAAGAGTATATTAAGGACAAAGAGTATTATATTAGAAAGGCTGCTGAGTGGGTTAAAAGAAAGGTTGAGAGTGAGAGAAGTTAACTTCTTTTTTATCTATGTTATCTTCAAATCTCTTACTTAGCTTACACAAACCTCTCCATAACCAAAGATTTAATAAAAGGTATTACTAATGAATTTTTATGGATTGTACAATTGGTTGGATAAGAACTAAGAATGGGTATATAATTTTCAAAAATAGGGATACAAAGAAAGAATTTCTAACCGATAACTTATTCCAAAAAACAGAAGGATTGGTGAAAATTGGTTACAAGTCTGAAAGAAAAGGATGCTGGATTGGAATTAACAGGTATGGGATCGGATTCACATCTGCTAAGGGTCCGTATAGAGAGGTACCAGCAGGTTATTTCTCTTGGAAAAAATTCAATGAGATTGGAGAAAAAGTTTTGAAGAGAGCAAAAAGTTTAGATGAAGCTATAGGATTATTTATCAAAAATTACAAAAAACAGAAAATTGGAGATTCAGCGAATATACTTCTATCTGACAAGAATCATGCGTATTTACTGGAATTTTGGTTGGAAAACATAAAAATCAAAAAATATTCAAGATTTATATTTAAGACAAACCATTTCGAATTAATGGGAAGACTTAACCAAAATTTAAAATCTTTGAACAGTTCTACAAAACGACTAAAAAAATTCAGGGAACTCTTTAGGTATCATAAACCAAAAAGAGCAGAGGATTTAATTCCTCTTTTGACCCATCATTCAAGGAACGCTGAGGAGAATATTTGCAGGCATGGAAGAGTTATGACTGTTGGGTCTGCAATTTTTGAAGTAAAGAATAATGCTATAATTTGCTATTATTCCCTTAATCGTTCTCCCTGTAAAGGAAAATACAATAAAGATATTTGTTTTTCTGAAACTCTGTCTACTCTAAGTTGACCATAATTATAAACGGATTGATAAAAATAAGGTTGATTTATCCATCTTTTCAAGTTTTCTTTTCCAGGGCAGATTTGCATATTTTAGTTAACTCCTCAACTACAGCCTCAAATATAATCTTTCCCTTCCTCCTATCACTAAATTCTGGATACCCAATGATTGTCTTTCTTGAACTCATTGACCTGCATGGAAGCTTTCTACAATCTGCTTTATTTCTTTTCTTTGTTAGCTTAAAGTAAAGCAGCAGGGAATTTTCATCCTCACCACCTCTCCCGAGATTTTCGTACCTGCTCTTTAAAAACTTCCCGAATACAGGCCAGCCTAAATCCCACCAGGTATAAGACTCAATACCTTTTATCCTCTTTGAAATCTCAAATGCTTCGTCATGACCGCATAAACTCACGATTTTTCTGAATCCTATATTTTTCAATGATTTAACCAGTTCTTCAACAAGTTTCTGAAATGTGTCTCTGCTGATGCCGATTGAACCAGCAGGCTCATCAAAAAAAAGAAATATCAACAATGAGATATGGCACATTCAAGTTTTTGCTAACTTCTTCTAAGATTTTTTCAACAATTATGGCATCTGTTCCCATGGGGAGAACTCCGTGGTCTTCAATGGCACCAAACCCAATCAATATAAGGCCCTTGCTTTTGATATTACTCTTCAATTTTTGCCAGGACATGTGTTTTATATTCATATAATCAGCCTCCAATAACTGCTTCTTCTAAATCTCCCAATAGCTCTTTGTTTTTTGGTAAAGTATTTTTAAAGAAGGACAACATTTCAATTCCTGCTATTCTTAAAACACCAATTCCTGCACCTGAACCACTAACAACTTTTTCCCAATTTTTACCCAAGGAATAATCTCCACCACCTATGACTGCTTTGGACCTTCTTCCATCCTGTAGGATGTATCTTACCTCCAGTGTAAGGCTGCCGTACATTGTAGAGGTCTTTGGAATAATTGGTTGAATTAGAACTTTTGCGAATACTTTTGATAAAGTTAATATTTCACTGTAAATGCTCTCTAACAATTCTTCAATGGATTTTTTCTTGAATCCTCTTATTTTTAGCTCTTTTACAACGAACTTTAAATCTCTTTTAAACTCAATCGGCTTTAGATAAGCTTCATAGTTAGTTATTGAGTTGTTTTTCACCTGTTCATCCAACACATAGTTCATGTCTTTATCTTTCAGCAGGAGATTTAATCCGATAAGGATGATGGGTTTTGCCTTCACTAAGGCTTTTAATTCTTCTATAATCCCGCTGACAACTTCAAGCACAACGAGATTTGCTTTTAAGGGTTCCATGAACACCTCAAACCCAATTTGCTGAAAGCAGGATGTTTTTTCCCCATACCTGAAGAACCATGGGTCATACCAGACTTTATCTTCTTCAACGATTCCTGTTGCTTTCAGATATGCAGCAGGTGCAGTTCCTTCTGGCAAGAGAAAGTTTGAAGAATCTTTGTTAACCTCTACTGGAAATACGATGCCTTTTGGAGCGATTGAAAATGTTTTCCCCATCTCATTTAAGTCAAATATCTTGTTCATGAGAGACATCTCCACCAAAGGATTGAGTAAGATGTATTTGAATCCATTCTTTTTTATTACTGAGTCAATCCTCTCCCTGATTTCTGGATAATTTTCCATCATTACACCAACTCCATTTATCCGCTTAAGCTTTCTCATCATTTCACCTCCCATATATTTTTTGCTATTCTTGAATAGCCTGGCTCAATCACAGCTTTTTCCAGTTTAAAAAATAGAGTTTTCTGATTGGAGCCTACTAGAGTTAACTTTACAGGCTCTCCTTTGCTTAAACCTAAAGCTCTCCTTATTTTTTCAGGCAGAACAATCCTGAATTTAGAATCGGGTTTAATGACTATGAACTAAAGAATTAGATGAAGCGTTTTCATTGCAGAAAGTCCAATCTGGAGTTTCCTTAACCCCCTGTCTGTTTATCTCCATCTTTGCTTTTTTCATTTTTATCACAATATTAGTTAACGATTTCCCACTATAAAAATGTTTTGGTTAGAAGGTTTAAAAATAAAAATTGAGATTACTTAACCACAAAACCTATATGAGCTCTTGATTCACACTCCCAGCTTCCATCACTGTACTTCAAGCACATCTCTCCTTTTACTGGCTTGTAGCTGGCTCCATGAGAATGAGATATCTTAAACCTTAAAAGATAGGTGCCTGGCTCAGAAGGATAGCAGTTAAGAGTAACAGGCTTATTCACAGTTACAGGAAACGAATCGCTACAATCCATGTAATACTGGTATCCAACATCTCCTCCAACTTCCTTTTCAATGCTTATTTCACTTACATAAGCACCGAATGGAGCCTTTGTGAATGTTATAGTTATCTTGCCATTGCTTGCATCAACGTTTGCATCAAATCTTTTATCGCTGAATGAATGTTCTAAACCCTGTCCAACACATCCGAACAACAAAACCAGAAGCCCAAGCAGAAGTAGTTTTTTTACCATGCTTGCCATAGAGGCAAAATATTTTTAAGTGTTGCAAACTTAGCTATTCAATATTTTACTTAGAAGTATCTTTCTATCTGCGTATTCAAGTAAATCTTTATTATCTGTTTTAACAATGTATTCACGCAGTACCTTGTAAAATTCTTTCAGCTTGTAATTGAACAACTTATCTCCTTTTCCTGATGAAGCATCTTCAAGGAGCTTTTTAAATTCAGGGTTTTTCTCTCTAGCAAAAGAAAGGGCTTTTATAAAGGTTGTGGCATTCATTCTTGCAGCTCTTTTAGCTCCTTTTTTGTTAATCTCTACATTGAAATTCTCAATCTCTTTGTTGAATGCATTTTTCACAGAATCTATGTTCAGTGTTCTTATGATTTTTGGCATTAGTTTGAAAATTCCTTCCTCAGCTATTTCATCAGGAGATAGTTCGCTAAACGAACCAAATGATTCCACAAATGAACTTTCAAATGTGCCTGTGTGATGACCTCTGACATACCCGAATGCCTCAAATATAGTTAATAATACATTTTCATTTGATTGACCAAGATTTGAACCCCACATGCCTATAATTAATGGCACATAGCCCTCCTTTACTATGTTTATGTAAACAGCCATATGCAGTGGAGATTCAAAAACACTCCACTCAAAATCTTCTGGAAGTTCGTATCCATAACTTCTTTTAATATATTCTCTGGTAAGTAACTTCAACCCTTCTTCATTTACTCCTAATTTTTCAACATAATCAGGAAATCTTTGTTTAACAGTTTCTTCAAACCAATCAGGGATGTCTGAGGTATCCACCTCCTTACCTTTTTCTTTATCAATCAACTTCCACAGCCATTGCATTACCTGCCTTTTATCAGACATGAAGGCTCTTCCGTTTGAGTAAACAGTTCCTCTTAGACTGTCTTCATTGTAGGTAATTATAGAAGCATTACCTGGTTTTAATTTAGAAAGGTTCATTTTGAAGTACTTCTTTTCTGAAACCAAAATTTTTGAACCCTCTGGCAGTTTAAGTGTATGAAAACCATAAGTATCAACAACCTGAATTCTGGAAACCCAGTGTTTAACCTTTTCCATTGGCACAATAATGGCAAATGATTTTGAAGCCCAGCTTCCATACATATGGCTTGAAACAGGCCCGTTTAAACAAAAATGTATTGTGGATCTTAAAGCTAGTGGTTTATCTGTATAAAGGTAAGGCTTTACAACACCTTCCTCAGGAAATACATCTGTTAAATGCACGAGTACAAATTTTTCAAATATCTTACTGTTGTGTTCTCTCAACCATGAAAAGTACTCTTTTTTAGTAGCTTTATAAATCTCTTTAAACTGGGTAAAGAAGGATGCATCTTTCTCAATTCTCTCAACAAAGTTAGAGACCATGTCTTTTTCTTTGGAAGTTAATAAAGGTGAGTCTGCGGCAGATTTAAATGAGCTTATTAACTCCTTTGGATTGAAATCATTTCTCATCATATCGAGTATCAGTCTTCTAACTATTCCTGCTTTTTCTGCAATGGAATAAGGTAATCCAAACTCCTCAAAAAACTCCTCTTTAGAGAGTTTAGCAGCTAAAAATTCATCAAATACATCGTAAGCTTTATCAAATAAAAGGTCTTTAACCCTTTCTCTGCCTGTTTCAACATCTGGCAAATAAACCTTTAATTCTTTTATGCTATGGACTTTTTTAACATATTTAAATATTTCATCTCCTTCAAAAGGAAAGACTTTCATTACAATTTCTTTTAACTTTCTCATTGTTGAATCTTCAAATTCTTTGAGAAGGGACTTCTTTCTTTTTTTATACTCCTCATAGTTTTCCTTTTCACTTCTTAGTACTTCGTAGAAGTGTTTGATCCCTTCATTTAAACCTAGCTTCTCCATAGATTCAAATAGCAACTCCTCTTTTCCCCATTTTTTAGCTTTACCATAAGCGTTCGGAAACTTACTTAAACCCTTCATAAGGTCCTTAAGATAAAGAGCAGAATCCATAAGCTTAAGAAAGATTGTTTTTGTATCTTCGTAGGTTGAGCCAACACTCTCCATTCCTTTCTCGAACTTTTTGAACATAACCATAAGATTGGACAGGAACTTAATCAACTCTTCATTCCTGCATTTTTTGAGGTTCAAAGCCTTATCAACAATAGCAGGACCAAATATTTCTACCAGAGAATTAGCTTTCTTTACTTCTTCTTCATCAAGCTTTCTGAATTTTACAAGAAGTTTGAAGGGCTTGGAAAACTTTTCTTCGACAGCTTTATTCACTTCCACAATTTATTTTTTAGTAGTTAATGTTTTAAAATGTATTTAATCTCTTTCATAAAGCCTCACTACATAACCATCCACCAATGAATGTTTTTTCAAGAATAAACTGTGTTTATCAAACTTAATTATTATTACATCTCCTTTAACTTTTATATCGTTAACATTTTGTTTGAGTAATTTTTCCCACTCGATTTGTTGAGGCTCATAAACAACATCAAACTCATATCCCATGTTATAAAGCTTGTTCAATAAACCAACCTTTTTCCACTCAATAAATTGCTTGTCTGTAATCATTATTTTTTGGAATTCTACAACTGAATCTCCTTTTAAAACATAACTCATTCCCTCTTTCCTATTGTATGTAGAAACTGTTTTGATATTGGTAATAGTCTCGATAATTTCACCTGAATTTGATAATGAATAAGTAGCACCTTTCTTTTTTCTAAACCTCTTCACAACCTTTTTTGGGCTTTCTTTAAACTGAATATTTTCAAGTCCGAAAAAACCCTCCAAAAAATTGAGAATTAGAAGAGGCAGATGTTCTGAATAGCCCCCTTCCAAAACAGCAAAACTTTTATTAAATTCTTCTCTTAATATTTCTCCAACCTCTTTATATGTGGAGGGTTTTTTCAATAAAAATCCTATGACAGGATCACTAAAAAAGGTATCAAAACCAATTGAAAGAGCTAGGACATCTGGTTGAAATCTCTTTATTTGGCTTATTAACTCATTTACATATTCAATAAACTTTTTGTCATTAACTTTCTCTGGCTCTACATCAATCAAGACATCATTATCTCTTTTAAACTTTCTATAAGGATAATACTTTTCAGGATTAGCATGAATTGAAAAGTAACGAATATTCTTCATCTTTAAAGCAAACTCATGAGTTCCATCACCATAATGGGCATCCAAATCTAGTATTGCTACTTTTTTATTAGGAAAGACATGATTAACTGCAATTAAGATGTTGTTGAAATAACAAAAGCCCCTAGGTTGAGAAGAAGCATGGTGACCAGGTGGCCTTACAGCAGCGAACCCAAAATTTCTCGCTGCTTCTATAGTAGCAGCAACAGCATTCGCTCCAACCAAGAATGTTGATTTTTCAAAAGATAAGTCAAGGTTATTACTTTCTGAGTTTTTTAAGTCTTTTATTTTATTTATGTAATCCTTTCCATGAAGTCTTTCAATAGCCTTTAATGTTGAAGTGTCATAACTGACCTCCTTCCCTTTTATAAAGTTCAAGAATGAAAGCCTTGATGGATTCTCAAATTTAGGCCCCTTGTATGTTTCATAACCTTTTGGATAAAAAACTTTCATAACGAACAAATATGGAAAAGTTAATAAAAACGTTTTGAGTAAGACTTTTGGGTCCCGACATTTATAAATCTACCTTCATTCTTCCAGTATAGATTTAAAGAAATCATGATGTTCCTCTTCATCTTCAAGTATCTTCCTGAATATTCTAGCAGTTACAACATCTCCTTCCTCTTCAGCTTTTTTGATGATTCTCTTGTAAAGTTTAATTGCTTCTTCTTCATCCTTTTTGTCCTGTTCAACCATTTCTTTAAGATTTTTACCTACGAATACGGGTTTGGGATGAGTAGTTGGTTCTCCACCTAAATAGGAGAGTCTTTCTGCTATTATTTCTGCGTGCTTCATCTCTTCAATGGCTATTTTTTTGAACTCATCTTTAACTGCAAAGGATTCTGCTCCTTTCCACAGTACATGCTGCCACATGTATTGAATGGAGACCTGAAGTTCCCTGCTTATAGCTTCATTTAACAAACTTTTTAATTCTTCTGACATTTTCTCACCATATTTATCTGATTTAAGTTGTTTATAAATCATTAGGATTTTATATCATCTTAAATCGGAGATAACCACACTTTTAGTGGAGATGCCGCGGGAGGGATTTGAACCCCCGACACCCCGGTCTTCAGCCGGGTGCTCTACCGGGCTGAGCTACCGCGGCTCATCACTTATTAGCAACTAAAACATTTTTAAAGTATGAAGGATGGGCTTATGTAATTTATCTCACAAAAAGCTCCTTCAAACTTCAGGTTTATAGTAAAAAGCCTTTTGTTTTTTCCTATCTTTTTGGCAATTTCTTCATCATCAACAACTATATCTTTAAACTTCTCAACCCATTCTTCGAACCCCTTTTTAACAAATACAGCAGAGAAGTTTTGAGAAGGTTTGTAAAGCCAGGGCAATGCCACAGTTCTTACATTAATTTCCTTCAATTTTTCTATAAATTCCTCTGAAGGCATCTCGACCTGAACATGGATAAAGTAAGTCAGCTTATCATATACATCAAAGTTTTTCATAAATCCTTTGTTTAAATCTTCATCTACGACATGGAGGAGGCCAATTCTACCATCTTTTAACTTCTTAGCCACATTAACAGCATTACCTAGAACAAACTTTCTTTTTTTATGAATGCTGTAAAAAACCTTATCTTTTAATATCAAATAAGCACCTTTCACAAAGATTTAACAAAGGGCTAAATATTTAAACCATTCTTAATTCAACTCATACATGATAAAAATTCCGTTTAGAGAGGACATAACCAACATGGGTTTAGGAATTGAGAGAGGTAAAGAGCTTCACCTCCACAAATTGGAAGCATTTTATCTTAATGAAATAGGTTTGTTAAACCTTGCCATATCACTGAACAAAAAAGAGGAGAAGGTGTATAGAGTATTTAAGTTCCTTTTTGAAAAGGGATATCCTGTCCGTTTTTCTCAGGAGAGCGATTTTTTAAGGGTTCAGAGAAAAGGTTTTAGAAAAGGTGAGGAGAGAACCCAATATCTGGTGAAAGTGGTTGATGAGATAAGCAGGGAAGAGTTATTTAAGGATCTGGAATTGGCTTCGAAGATGAGGAAGGAATTGGTTTACGCTTTTGTTGAAAAGGATATAAGGTTTATAAGTATCTCAAGGAGAACCTTTCCTTAATTTTCTTCTTATGTATTCTTTATAAAGCTCTTCTTCCCTTCTTTCAGAGATATTCCCTTGCTTATGACCTAACAAACCACCTCCAAAGCTTTTAGGTATATGCAACAACTCATGTATCAATGTTTTGATCTTCTCTTTATTGCTTAGCTTATCAAACCGTTCACTTATAACTTCAACAACATAAAAAGGGCCTATATCTAAGGCAGTTTGCCATATCTTTGGAAAAGCCCATATCCTTGCGATTGCATCAGATCTGGAACCAAAGCTTCTGATGCCTATTAGCCTTGCATTTATCACATGTTTGAAGTTAAGTGTTTTTATTATGTCTTCGAGCATAGCCTCGACATCAGGTGCTTTTTCATACCTCACAAGCGGAAATGAAGCAAAGAGGTTAAAAATCATTTCCTGCTTTTTACAATAGATGGATGAAAAAGCATTCAGGGAGCTTGTTAGTAATTACATGGACGCAGATGCATATTTCAACGTTCTTTCTAAAAAAGAAAGGACATTCAGGGTAAATCAGATAAAGATTTCCCTGGATGAATTCTTAAAATTCTCTGAGTTAAGCTGTAATCAAGATAAAGCTTTTAACTTCATATTCAGATGTGATGAGGATGTAAAGCTTGGCAGGACCCTTGAATACTTCTTAGGCTATATCCATACTCAATCTTATTCTTCAATATTACCGCCTCTTGTGCTTAATCCTAAGCCGCACTCAAATGTTCTGGACATTGCCGCAGCACCAGGAGGAAAAACAACTGAAATGGCTGATTTGATGGGAAATACAGGTTTTATACTTGCAGTGGATAATAAATATGATAGGATAAAGATGCTCGTAGCCAATCTCAGGAGATTGGGTGTTTTAAATACAGCAGTGCTGAATGCAGATGGAAGGAAGCTGAGTGTAAAAAACTTTTTTGACTTTGCTCTGGTGGATGCTCCATGCTCTTCACTGGGTTCATCCTTAACTCCATCCAAATGGTGGAAGCCTGCAAAGAGCAGGGATTTTGCCAGAATACAAAGAAAGCTTTTACTCTCAGCTTTTGACACCTTAAAAGAAGGTGGAACATTGGTTTATTCAACATGCACGTTCATAGAAAAAGAAAACGAGGGTGTTGTTGCCTTCCTTCTCTCTCAAAGAGAAAACGCGAAGATATTAAACATAGACTTACCTGTGAAACACAGTCCTGGCTTCTCTGATTTTGGAAAAGAGTTAAGGAAAACATGGAGGATTTATCCCGAACATGTTGAAAGTGAAGCATTTTATATTGCAAAAATAAAAAAGGTTTAGGGCCTGAATGTAGTGTTCATTCTCACCAATGTTCTGTAAGGTGGCTCTCCTCCAAAGAATTCGAGGTTAACAAATACATTATTCACTTCCCCTTCTTTTACTAATTTTACTTCCTCACTTGAGCCGTTTAATAGCACATGGGCTGATATGTTTAGTTCATAACCAGCATCATCAATTTTGACATCCCCCCTCCTGAATTCGATCACATCAAATTTTTCTCCATTATTTTTGAAAACTAATGTTACTCTTGAGTTACCATCTGATTCTTCTATTGATTTTAGTACAACTTCAATACCGTTCAGCTTTACCTTTAAAGGAGATTTGAGTTTATTAACCCAGTGCTCAACTTCCCCATCTTGCGTTTCATTGCTTTCATTGCTTTCGTTTCCACTCACATTTACCACTCCAGTATTGTTACTTCCATTACTTGGAGAGACATTTTGAGATGAGTTTTCCTTGATGTTATGACTTTCATTACCGGTTGTGTTCTTAATCACTTCATTTGGTTTGCTCTGCTCTTTTACAGTTCCGTTTACATGAATACATCCAAATAGAAGAATAACTATAAGGAATGTAGCAATTAATTTTTCCATACTCAACCATTTTTACATAAAATTTTTAAAATCGTTGGATTAAAAATGAAACATGAATGATGAAGTTATAGGCAGAATCAGAAGATTATCGCCTAAAATAAAGATAGTCTGGATGGGTAAATACCTCCTATTTGTTGCTGTAATTTTAATTGTTGGGTGGCTTATCAATTCAACAGTTGAGAATACATTCAGGATAAAACCAAATCAGCTTTATATAGGCATTTTGGCAATAGCCACATTTTTCTTCATTTTCTATTTAGTGTTTATAGAGATAAAGTACAGACACTTCAAGTACTACTTCACTCAAAGAGGTATTGTGATAGAGAAGGGTATCTTGCATAAAGAGAAGTATGTGGTGCCTTATGAGAAAATTCAGAACATTAATATAGAGTACACCATTCCCTTAAGAATATTAGGTATAGGTAAAATCATAATAGAAACAGCAGGCACCAACTTGAAGGAGAGCGAAACAACTCTTGATGGAATTGATGACCCAGAGGGATTTGTGAAAGAGGCTATAAAAGAAGTAGAGGCACATTCAGGTCCACCAACTTTTAGAACTGAGGAAAAAATTGAATTTGAAGAATCAAAAGAGGAGATTGAAGAATTGGCTGAAAGAATGGCAGAGTTGTTAAAGAGGGTTTATGTTTTAGAGGAGAGAATAAAGGAGTTTGAAGATAAGCTTAAATTGCTGGATAATGTTATACTAAAAGAGAAGGCGGCCAAGCAATTAACAGATATAAAAGGAAAGAAGCTAAAGAAAAAAGAAAAAGTTAAAAAGAAAACTACTAAACCTAAAAAGAAGAGAAGGAAGAAGAGGTGATGTGGATGTATACTAAGTACGAAAAGGCAAGAATCTTAGGGGCAAGAGCCTTTCAAATAGCCTTAAATGCTCCTCCCAACGTAAAACCCAAGGATGTGGATCCTGTGAATGTTGCCATTCAGGAGTTTGAAGAAGGTAAGACTCCTTTGGAAGTAAAAAGAAAAAGATGATTTTATGCTCTCATTTGGCACATCTGGATTAAGGGGTTTATTTGGTAAAGAGATAACTCCCTCTCTTATTTTTCAAATTGCGAATAGGTTTGCCGATGGAAAAATTGTGGGCCTGGGAAGGGATTGCAGGCCTTCATCTTTACTGCTTAGCAGAGCAGCAATGCTTGGAATTGCAGGCAAAGGTTCATCTGTTTTTGATGCAGGTATTGTGCCAACTCCTACCCTGGCCGGAGCATATAAAAGAGCGGTTATGATAACAGCAAGCCATAATCCCCCGGAGTACAATGGAATAAAGCTGTTTGAAGATGGTATTGAACTTTCCAGAGAGGACTCAAACGTCTATCTCAAAGGACACATAATAGAAGATAAGATAGGAGAGATTGTAGAAAATCATGATGAGGCTGTTGATAAGCATGTGGATGCAATCCTTAATATGTTTAGTATAGAAGTGAATGAAAAAATAGTAGTTGATTGTAATGGAAGTAGTTATGTAATAGTACCTAAACTTATGGAGAGTTTGAATGCAAGACTTATTTCTGTTAACTGCTCTGGTTTCATGAATAGACCATCTGAACCAAGTGAAGGAAACTTAAACCATTTACTAAATAGTTCTATTGCATTTGCAAATGATGGAGATGGAGATAGAGTTGCTTTGATATATAAAAAGAAGTACATTAAAGGAGATAAACTTCTCGGGGCATTAGCATCATTTGTTCTTAAAAAGAATGATTTGTTTGTTACTACAATTGAAACTTCCCTGGGAGTCCTTGAATTCCTAAAAGATTCAGGCATAAATGTTGAGATCACCAGAGTTGGGTCAACGTATGTGGGTAAGTTAATGAAGCAAAGAGAAGCTAAATTTGGAGGAGAACCAGCAGGAGAGTTTATATTTGCGAACATTTCGTATGTGCCTGATGGCATTGCTTCAATTCCAGCAATTTTGTCCATGCATAAAGAAAAAATACTTGATGATGCTTTGAATTCAATAAAAACTTATTTTATTGAGAGAAGGAAATATAAAGTAAATGACAAAGAGAAAGTGATGAGCTACATTTTGAGTATGATTGATATTGAAGGAAAGAGATTTTTAGATGATGGAATAAGAGTCGATGGAGATGATTACTGGGTCCTGATAAGGCCCTCTGGCACAGAGCCTTTGATAAGGTTGACTGTGGAGGCAAAGGAAAAAACTCTATTAAAAGCCCTTATTGAAAAAGGAGAGAGGCTCATTAAAGAAGGGATAAGACATGGACTTTAAGTTGTTTTTAATAGGCCTTGTTCTTGCTCTTTTGGGTTTATTTAGCAAGGGCACCCTTTCATTCGTTTTATCAGGCCTGGGCATTATTGTATTTGCGCTTGTTTCAGCAGATATTACAGAGGAGTTGTCAAAGTATTACTCACCAACCATCGGTGGCTTAATCAATGCAACTCTGGGTAATATTGGAGAGCTTATCATAGGGTTTTTTGCTTTGAAAGAGGGATTGGGAGAGGTTGTTAAAGCCTCTATAACGGGTTCAATAATAGGTAACTTGCTTTTGCTCTTTGGAATGGCCACATTCGTAGGGGGTTTATTTTATAAGACTCAATTTATTAAGAAAAAAGTAAGTGAAGTAAATTCAACCATGCTTATGATAACCCTTTTACTCATACTTTTTCCTTCTATGCTCAATATTTTTCATGAAGAAAAGTATTCATTGCCTATATCTCTTTTCATTTCAGTTGTTATGCTGTCCATTTACTTCGGAAGTCTCTTATTTTCTTTGACTACGCACAGGACATGGTTTTTAAGTAAGGAAGAAGGAAAACCATCTATTTCAAAGGAAAGAGGCTGGCTTTACCTTATTTTATCAGTTCTTGTTTTATCTCTTTTGAGTGAAAGGTTTGCCTCCTTAATTGAGGAAACAGCCCATGCATTTGGCTTCAATGAACTCTTTATTGGAGCAATTATTGTGGGTCTTGTGGGCAATGTTGGAGAACATCTTAGCTCAATAAAGTTTGCTTATGTAAATAAGTTTGATTTAGTTGTTTCAACAAGCGTTGGGAGTGCTTTGCAAATAGCTCTATTTGTATTGCCTGTATTAGTACTTTTAGGATTCTGGATAGGGGAACCAATTACACTCAACTTTTTACCTATAGAAATCGCATCTATTTTAGCGTCTGTCCTCTTAATCAATGAGGTAATAAAGGATGCCGAAGTAAACTGGTTTGAAGGTGTTCAGTTGATTGCTCTTTATTTAATTATTGCGCTTGTATTTTTCTTTGCCCAATAGATGAGGATTTAAAAACTTAATCCCTGAAAAGTTGAAGTAGGTGTTAGTCATGATAAACACTCTTGGGATTATGTATGCGATTGCCAAGTTTATAATAGGCGTATTCTATGCGTTGGTTGCTATTTACACAGGCATATGGATGTTTGATGCCTTAACTAAAAAAATAGAGGAGTGGAGAGAGATAAAGGACGGGAATATGGCCGTTGCCATTTACATGGCAGCAGTTGTGTTCACGCTGGCTATGATTGTAGAGGCAGGTGTAAGAACCACATTAACAGGCTTAACTTCATTTTCTTTAACCGAGCTTACTATTGTGGCAGTGTTTGATTTTATAAAGCTCTTAATAGCAACGGTTCTTGGTGTTATTGCGATTTATGCCACTTTAAGCCTTATGGACAGAATAACAAAGGATGTTGATGAGTACGAGGAGATAAACAGGGGGAATGTGGCTGTTGCAATTCTTGTAGCCGTAATTCTCATTTCGGTTGGATTTATAATAAGGGCTACAGTGTTTGACATAGCGCAGAATTTCAGCATAATTGATGTGGTTTTCTCAATACAATAATTTTTTTATTATCTTTCCTGTTTTCAGCCTTGCCGGCATGTAGTGCTTTTTTAGTTTGATTGTCCTTATTCCTTCTGGTTTTAAGAATACAGGTTGGTCATAACCGTAAACAATTATATCTGGCTTTACTCTTTCCACAGTCTTCATTGGGTCTTTGTAACCTTTTATTGCCAAATCAACGCATTTAATTGAATTAACTAACTCAACCCTTTCCTTTTGGGAGTGAATTGGCTTTCTTCCTTTCTTTTTTATGAATGAATCACTCGCAACAACCACAACTAACAAGTCACCGTATTTCCTTGCTCTGCACAATGTCTTTATATGTCCCAAGTGTATTATATCAAATACTCCACCTGTTAACACTACTTTTACTTTCTTTCTAATATTGGGCTTTATGAAGTACTTCCTTCCTTTCCTCTCAACCAATTTCGATATCTTATTTCTCTCTACAAACTCCTTTGTAAAACCATTTGACTTTATTTCTTTTAAAATAAGCTCTTTGAGCATTTTATTCACCAAACTTTCTCTTTCTTCTTTTATAATCTTTAATTGCATCTTCAAAATCTTTTTTTGTGAAGTCAGGCCATAGCTTTTCGCAGAAGTAGAGTT
>JALVSQ010000039.1 GCA_027024255.1 Microcaldota archaeon | reverse complement strand
GTAAGGTAGGCCCCTGAACTCTGCCAATGCTCATTACTTTATGCCAGCCTGCTTTTTTTAGCGCTAACATCAAAGCTCTGCTGAGATTAATACCATAAAGCCAGTCAATCGTATGTCTTGCCTCTCCTGCATATGCATTCAAAATATCAAAATCTTTAAGGTTTTCAAAAGCATATGAGAGTTCATAAGGTGTTAGTGTTGAGAACTTCATCCTAAAAATAGGCTTTCCTGAGAAGATAAACCTTGCAACATTGTAACCTATCAATGTTCCTTCTATATCATAATCACAGGCCACTATAACCTCAGATGCTTTTTCAGAAAAGCTTTTCATGAGGTCAATATACTGCCTTGTATAGTAGGATGATTTAGATGCCTTGAATGCAGGCAACCATTTATAGTTTAAGGTGGGATAACTAAAAGATTTCTTTTCCTCAGCAAGCGTGAATAGATGTCCAACTGCCGGTAAAACAGCAGTATCCTTGTTGAAGTAATATGTCACCTTTCCTTTTCTGTGGGTTTTAAGCTCTCCTATGGCTTTTGCTATTTTTCCAGCAACCTTTGGCTTTTCGGCAATAACAACTTTCATTTAAGGTTAAAGAGGAAGGGAAAGGGTTTAAAAATGGCAATCAAAAGAATTTATCATTCCACCATAACAATTTTGTTATTTTGGAGTGAGGAAATGTTTTTAAATAAAACAGGAATGGGTTTAAGATGCTTTCCTCAAAGATAAGGTTTAATAACCTTTTTTATTATATAATCGTCTGAAAGAAAAAAGATAGCCGGGGTGGCGTAATGGTAGCGTGGAGGCCTGTGGAGCCTTAGGTCCGGGTTCAAGTCCCGGCCCCGGCCTGTATTTTTTGGGTATTCCTATTTGGCTAATTAGATGGTCCACTGAGCGAAGCGAAGTGAGGACTTGAACCCGGAGGGGAAAGTCCCGGCCCCGGCCCTCCATAATTTAAACATTTTGCTTCTTTACTTTTTATGTTCCTAACAAATCAGGATATTCTGAAATTTTTGGAAGAGGGAAAGATACAAATAGAGCCATTTGATGAGAATGCCCTGGGTCCTGCAAGCTATGATTTAGCTTTAAGCAATAGATGGTGGTTTTTTAAAAAAGAAGTAAAAGCCATAGACCCTTCAAAAACATCGTGGGTTGAGGTGATGGATGAAGTAGTTAAAGAGGAGATTGAACTAAAGCCCGGAGAGATGTGCCTCGGCATTACAGAGGAGAAAATAACGCTATCAAATGATATTGTTGGAAGGCTGGAAGGAAGGAGCAGATATGCGAGGCTGGGCATAGCAGTACATATAACATCTGCATTGATCCAGCCAGGTGTCTCAAACCATCAAGTTCTGGAGATAAAGAACAACTCACCTTTCAGAATAAAACTAAGAAAGGGCATGAGAATAAGCCAGGTGATGTTTGCATTGGCAAGAACACCAACAGACAAGCCTTATAAACTTGTTGGAAAAACAGCAGTAAATCAGTGATAACATGAACGCTTTATTGCTTATTCTTGATGGTGTTGGAGGATTAAGGAGCAACAAAGGCACTGCCCTTGAAGAAGCAAACAAGCCCAACATAGATGAACTGGCAAGAGAAGGAGCTACAGGTTTGATGCATGTGATAGGAAGAGGTATTGTTCCTGGAAGCGATACAGGTCATTTAGCCATATTTGGATATGAGCCAAAGAAATACTATCATGGAAGAGGGCCTTTTGAAGCCCTTGGAGCAAAACTTGAATTAAAGCATGGAGACATTGCCTTCAGAGCCAACTTTGCAAGAGTGGAAAAAGGCATAGTTGTGGATAGAAGAGCAGGCAGAATAGAAACAAGCGAAGCAAAAAAACTTGAACCATTAATTAATGGTATAGAAATTGATGGAGTAAGGGTAATATTCAAATCAACAACAGAACATAGAGGTGTGCTTGTTTTAAGAGGAGAACATCTAAGCCCTGATGTAAGCGATACTGACCCTCATAAAACAGGTGTTCCCCCTTTAAAGGCTAAAGCACTGAGTGATGAGGCAGAATTCACAGCAAATATAATAAACAAATTATCTCAAACAATAGCTGAAAGGCTTGAAGGCAAAAAAGCAAATTATTTATTGCTAAGAGGGGCGGGCAGAATGCATAAAGCCCCCTCTTTTTATGAAAAATATGGACTAAAAGCAGCAGCAATAGCAGGTGGTGCTCTCTACAAAGGTGTTGCAAGATATGTTGGCATGGATGTTTTGGAAGTGGAAGGAGCAACAGGAGACAAGCATAGCAATTTCAAAGCAAAGTTTGAAAAGGCAAAGGAAATAAGCGAAGACTATGATTTTGTATTTCTCCATGTTAAAGCAACTGATTCGTTTGGACATGATGGAGATTTAGAGGGAAAGAAAAGTATAATTGAAAAGATTGATAAACTCATTCCTATAATTAAAGATTATTTTGATTTAATAGTTATAACAGGTGACCATTCAACACCATGCATTTACAAAGAGCATTCAGGACATCCTGTGCCTTTACTTGCATATGGAAAATATGTAAGGAAAGACGAAACGATGAAGTTTGATGAGTTTGAGGCAATGAAAGGAGGTTTAGGCCATTTCAAAGGCCTTGAACTTATGGATATGATATTAAACTGGTTAAAAAAGCAAAAGAAGTTTGGGAGCTAACTTGATACCTTTGTGCTTATCCTTACAACAGCAAGCCTCTCTGCATTTGCAAAGTCATTTGCATATCTGTACTTAACAAATACAACACCGCTGAAATCCTGACCTTCTGTTGCTATGACAGGACTTCCATCATTTTCATAGCACTTAACATTAAGTAATTCTGCATAATTGCCAGGAGTAACCTGAATATTCTTCACTTCCCAGTTAGCATTTGAAGGAGGAGTATCACTACTTCCTTTCACGCAAACTATTTTCAAAATATTAACTGTTTGCTGCTGCTCATTTGAAAACCTGAAATCTAAGAGAAGCTGACCGTTGTCTAAATGAGCCCTTGGAGGAATATCCCCGCATGTAAACCCTGTTGGCTTAACTATGCACATCTCAGGCTTTCCAACACTCTGGAATAAAGACATGAGAACGGCAATCACTATAACTATAACCAGTATGGCAAAACCATAAGTTGAAAGATATTCAATTGCTGCTTGACCCTTCATTAAACCACCTCATACAATCAAGCCTTGGAAGAAAGCGCTTAAAAAGTTAAGCGCTGCAAAGAAAACAATATAAGCAACAACAAGCATGAAGGGCAAATACTTCAACCCATCTCTTCTATTTCCTGTATAAGCTGCCCCAATTATAAGAGCTGAAATTATTACAGAAATGAAGATAGTTAAAAGTGAAAAGTAATAGAAATGCTGGGGTTCAATAGGTGGTTTTGAAACGGCTAATGTGCCACTAACCTCTCCTATTGCCTCTGTCATTGAAAAGGCAGAGACAAGCACTTCAAGCATTTTCTGCGAAACAGCAAAGAGGAAAGGAACACCCAGTGCAGATGCAAACAAAAGGAATATAACATAAACCAGCAACTGTGTTTGAATTTCTTTCTTAATTATAAATATCTCCCTTGCCTCATTTGCAGTTCTTTCAAGGACAACAGCTACCTGCCCCCCGCTTCTAATAGATTGCCTTAAAATCTCAAGTATTCTCTTAAACAGCAATGAGTTAAATTTATTACCTAAATCACTTAATGCCCCTTCAAGCGGCTTTCCGCTGAACGCTTCCTTTATAGCCTCTCTAACTTCTTTTCCAAGGACTCCAAACTCTGGCTTCCCTGCCTGCCAGAGAGCCTGGTCAAGAGGCATACCACTCCTGACATTGGATGAAACAAGAGAAAGAAAATCAGGTAAAATAGATTCAATTGCTGCTCTTCTTGCATCTGCTTTTAAGGAATAGTACGAAACCACAGAGAGATTAAATAAAAGAATTAGAACAAGTGAACCAATAATGCCAAGTAAAACCCTGAGAAGGCCAGCATGCTCTTTACTTATTTCCTCCGAAATGGTGGATATAATCTCATTAAACGGATTTATGTTGAGGAATATTGCTAAACCCAAAACGAAAAGGACAGCTGATATGAGGAGCATTAAGCCAAGGAAATATGCTCCGCTCTTTCTGGAGCCTGCTGAGGAAAGCAAGGTATCCATGCTTTCTTCCCAATCTTTTGGCATTTGCTTCCCGAGTCTTATCAACAAATCCATTCAACCACCTATGCAGTGAGTAAAGCAAATCTTGGCCTTGAGCTCTCAACATATGCTAAAAACAAAAACTGGAGCAAGCCTATACCTACGGAAACCAGTATTAAATAGTAGAGAGGAAATGTAGCTCCTTTGCTTATAAATGAAAGAAGTATCATAATGAATGTCATACCCAATGTTGGGAATATAACTGCAACTATAAGATAAAACATTATTATGGGATTCATTTTTTGACCATATTCCTTAACCTTTAACATCTGCTCCTTTGATATTTGAGTGATAACAGCATCCAGACTTTCACCTATATCTGCCCCTGAGATAACAGCATTGGCAATCTGAATAAGAATTCTCTTAAAAGCAGGACTCGGGCTCTTCTCAGCAGTATCTCTTAAAACATGTGTAATAGGCTCTCCTAATGTAACCCTTTCAACTATCTGCCTGAACTCCTTGCTTACCTCACCATAACCCTTTGAAACGCCCATTAATGTATCAAACAGAGGCATACCTGAAGACAAACCTATAATAATATGCTTTGTAGCAAATACTATATCATACTCAATTGCTTTCCTTCTTTTGTATATGTAAACATCTGGGATATGAATGTAATAATAAAAAAAGAAAGGTAAGAAAACCAGGAAGACGAGGGCAGCCCAGTAAACTTCTAAATCGTAGGCATTTAAGAGAAGAAAAGAAAGTACAGCCATAAAAAAAGACATGGTTAGAGTCATTAACACCACATGGTCCATATACTCAACATCCTTCTTGTTTATGTTAGCAATAACCAACTTCCTCTTTAATGCTGGATAGTAATGAATTAACTTATCGCTTATATTACTTATGAGTGGAAGCCTCTTCATTCACCCACCTATTGGGAAGTACTTATCAACTTCTTCATCACTCAAACCCATTTCCTTTGCTAACAATCTCCTGGCTATTTGAAGAGCTTCTTCCTTTGGAATGGTACCTTTTAAATAATCAAAGAAAACCTTTCTATTCTTTGCTCTTAAAGTATGGAGAAGAACTGCCTCTCTTGTGTCTTTAACTTCCCTTACTATATCCTCAACATTTCTTTTCTCTTCTTGTGAAGTTTCTTCAAATGATGATTCAAGAGTAACTTTTATATCTCTCTTTTGTCTTTCAATCAGCTCTTTCAGCTCAACAAAAAGTTTGTTAAACAATTCTTCATAGCCTTCTATTGATTTGTAAATTTCTTCTGTCTTTTCAGGAGGTATGCTTTCCTTCTCAACAAATTTTTCAAGCTCCATCAAGTGAAGCCTTTTTACAAAATCAAGTGCTTTTCTTACCACATTTGTAAGCTGAGACTCTATGATGTTCAAATCTTTTATGAATTGCTCATTTATTCTATTAATAAGTGAAGCATCATTTCCTGCTAGAAGTAAAGCTTGCTCATACTCTTTTCTGCATGCTTCTATGTTAGTTTCAACCTCTTCCTTTATCTCATCCAGTATCTGTTTCACTTCATCCTGCTGCCTTTTTGATAAAATATTAAGAAGGTCAACTTTCTTGGATGATTGAAGAGCGACACTCTGCTTTAACCTCCTTATTTCTTCACTTATCTTCCTTTTCTTTTTTATATCCTTTTCACTTAAAAATTCCTTTGTTAAAGCAAGAATTCTTTGAGTCAGTTCAGATTTATCAACAGATGAAGTTGTTTTTGCCTCTAAAACATCTCGAACCTCTTCCTCAGCTCTCTCTTCAATATTAAAAGATAAGAGCTTGGGCAAACTCAATGAAGGTTCTATATGGTCATCTAAGTACGGAATTCCTATCTTCAACATTTTTTTACCTCCTTTCTCTACTTTGCTTATCTTATTCACTGTTGAGGGCATTCTTTTAAATAGTTTCTGCTCTTCCTCCTTTGCAGGTTCTTTAATCTGCTCTTCCGGAAAATTATCCTCTAACTCAACCTCTTCCTTTCCTTTAGCCTCTTCAACAGGTTCTTCACTCAATACTTCTTCGACTTCCTCCTCAGGCACCATCTCTAAAAGTTTTTTCACCTTCTTAACTTTCTCCAACTCATTAAAAACCTCTTCGCTATCTTTTGCCTCCAAACTAATCTCATAATTCTTTTTAACCTCTCTGGATGAGGATGGCTTGGGAGGTGCAAGGCTTTTTATTATGTTCATTAAAGACTTTATATCCATTAAAACACCCATGATTTATTTGATTTTGCATAAGATACAACCTCATCAGGTTCATTGTAATAAGAGGCAACTATATGTCCCACCTCATCCACATCAAAGTACTTCTTTTTGACCATCCACTTCAACACCAATTTCTTTTCTTCAATATCCTGCTCTATCTCCTTTCTTGTAAACCCTGCATAGAGGTCAAGCAAGGAAACAATCCTGCTAAGAGGGTTAATTTGCTTTAGCACATCCTTCTTGGCATCCCATCTGTAAACGATATTTAACTCACCTTTTGCATGAACCTCTGCAAACTCAAGGGTTCTCCTTATGTTAAATCTTCTATGCCTTAATTGAACTACGATGCCTGCAAGGGCATCTAAAACCTCCCTTGGCAATTCAATAGGTGGAGTAACAAGTCTGGATATTGTTTGCTCAGCATTATCAGCATGCAGAGTTGCATAAACGCTGTGACCTGTATGCATGGCCTCAAACAATATTTCAGCCTCCCTTTTCCTTCTAATTTCACCAACAAGTATTCTATCAGGCCTCATTCTCAAAGAATTTACAAGTAAATCAAGCATGCTAACCTCTCCTTTTCCTTCTGGATTGGGTTCTCTTGTTACAAGAGGAACCCACTGCAAAAATGAGGGCAATGTCAGCTCTCTTGTATCCTCTATAGATATAACCCTCTGGTTTGGAGGAATTAAACCTGATATAGCATTGAGAAAAGATGTTTTACCACTTCCTGTTCCACCTGTAACAAGCAACGAAAGCTCGTTTTGAATGGCAAGCCATATTAAAGCCATAACCTCATCGCTGACTGTGCCATTAGCAATCAAAGTTGTTACAGTCCAGGGATTCTTCGAAAATTTTCTTATTGTTAATGTATTGCCAGTTGAAGATATAGGGAAGAGAGTAGCATTAACCCTATCACCTGTTGGTAAATGGGCATCAAGTAAAGGGTTAAGTATGTTTATTTGCCTCCCAACCCTCCTTGCTATTAAAGAGGCATAGTTGTAAGTGATTTCATCATTCCTTATTTTAATGTTTGTTTTGCACCAGCCAAACTTCTTTTGATAGACCCAGACAGGGTCATGAGGACCGTTTATAACAATCTCCTCCAGCTGGTCATCAAACAAAAGAACCTCCAGCTCACCCAAACCAAGTGTGTTTTGAACTAAATAAGTAGCTAACATCTCAGCTTTTTCATCGCTTATATCCTTGAAAGTTTCCTTCAATAACTCAACAGCAATCACAAAAAACTTCTTCCTGACTTCTTCAGACTTTTTAGGGTCTAAAATTTCAGATATATCAAGCTCAACCTTACTCATAAGTTCTGCTTTAAGCTTTGTTGAGAGCAAAACCTTTGTACCTTCGCTTATTCCAGGAATCTTTAACTCATATGTTGGCACATAATCTTTCGGCGTTCTGTAAATGCTAACCACAACAGGTATGGCTTCGCTTCTAAAACCATAAGTGTCTAAAATTTTTCTTTGAGCTGGCATTTAGACCACTAAGGTGTTTTGTCCTGTAATGAATTAAAATGTTTTGCTAATAAACCATAACACAACTAAATAAACAACTAATCCTCACTCGACCACAGTTTCTTCAGGTACTCAGTAAGTTCAGCTTTCTTTCTCTTATAATCCTCCATCTCCTCCCTTGTCATCTCTAATTTCGAGCTAACCTCCTCAGGATTCCTGAGTTCCATTATCTTCAACTCCTTTTGGAGGAGGACAATGTTCTTACCTATTGCATCCAGCTGATGCTTCAATTCCTTGATTCTCTTCTCAGCCTCTTCAAGTCTGCTGTATTCCTTTGACAATTTCTTTAAGGCTTTGAGCATAGGCTCCAATTCACCTTCTTCTCCTGCAGTCTTTATCTTAACCAGTGCTTCATCTATCTCACCCTGAAGCTTCACAGCATCTGATTTAAGAGTCTCGTAATCCTGCATAAGGGAATCAAGCTCAGCAATGTACTCACCAACGCTCTTAAGCACTTTATCCTTTATTTGCTGGAATGTGTTGAATGTATCAATCTCCTCTTCAACAAGGGATATTATATCTCCAGCCTCCTTGGCTAACCTATCCTTCTCCCTTTCTACATTCTCCTGCAATTTAGCAATATCAGCAACAATTCTATCTACTTCTTTCAATTTCTCCAAACTTGCATTTATCTCCTCGACATCTCCTACCTTCTCCTTAAGCTTTTCAAGTTGAGATTTTAAAGTCTTTATCTCCTCAGGCCTGGGAATACCCTCAAGTAAAGCAGATGCATCGCTTTTTATCTCATTTAAGCTAATCTCAAGCGTCTCAATCTCTTCTTTAAGGTCATTTCTTTCCTCCTCAAGCTCTTTAAGCTTCCCCTTTATCTCATCGAAATTGCCTGAAAGGTTTGATAACTTCTCCTTTATCTCATCAATCTGCATAAAGTAGGACTTTATCTTAACATCAATGTTTTTGAATAATGAACGGAGTTCTTTAACGCTCTTTAACTGCTCTTCCAGCTGCTTAAGCCTTTCATCAAAGTTTTTTATAAACTCGTAGGCTGTATTAACCTCTTTGATAACTTCCTTAACATCTCCCATCTCCCCGAGGATAGAAAGTATATTTGTCCTTATTGATTCAAGCTCTGATTTGGTCCTTTCCATTGCTTCAATCATCTTTTTAACATTCTCCTTTTCTTTCAATATCCTCTGGTATTTTTCATCAATGTCATAAGATTTGAGCTCCTCAGCAACCCTGTTAAGGTTCATCTGCAACAATGAGATTCTATCTGTAATAGATTCTGACCTTGCCAGTAAGCTTTCCACTCTATCTGAAAGTTCTCTGTACTTTTTATCGCTCAACTCTTCTCTCTTCTTTAACTCCTCAAGAATTTCCTTGAATGTGTTGAGCTTCTCACCGTAATCTGATTTAAACTTTGAAAGGCTCAAAAGTATCCTTTTAAGCTCTTCACTCTCTCTTTCCACTTCTTTTCCAAACGATTTTATTGCTTCCTGGACCTCTCTCTTTTTAAGCAAATAATCAGCCTTTCTTTTTTCAAATTCCTGCTTTGTAGGAGCGTTCCATCTTAATATAACCTTGGACAACTTGTAATCAATCGTTATAATGCCCTGCTCCTCGAGCACAGACGCCCATTCCTCAACTGTCTTTACATCCTCTCCTATTTTTGAGGCTGCATATTCAAGAGGAACGCTTTGTTCCTCTT
>JALVSQ010000038.1 GCA_027024255.1 Microcaldota archaeon | reverse complement strand
TATTAACAAATTGAAACAATATCACAAAAAAACGCACAATCTATAAAGAAAGTGCGCTTTTCAAACATAACATCTGACTCAATAAAAATTATAAATTATGAATTTTAGAGGTCATATTAGGCCCTAGCTCATAAAGACTGTTTAGTAGTTTCTTTTTAATTGTAGGTATTTTTTGTTCTAGTTTATTAGCTTTATATATTTCTGCCATATGATATAGAACAGTTGGCTCAGAGGTCTTACCTGCTACATATTTTTCTATAATTTCTAAGGCTTTTTTAGCATTTCCTTTTTTATGATAGACCCAAGCTAATAAGACATAAGATTTAGTTGTAGGTCTATTTTGAATTTCTTTATTGGCAATATTCAATGCTAAATTTATATCTGTTTCATTTTCAGCATATAAAAAAAGACGATAAGGCTGTCCATTTAGAGTTTTATAGAAGTATCTTTTTCCTTTACCTCTCTCACCTTTAAGAAAGGAGAGTTCCTTTTTTAAATCTTTCAATAATTTATATTTTACACCTTTCGTTATAGAAACAAACATTCTTATATTTGGATTTTCAACACCTTTTCTATTATTCCTTATTAAATATTTTTTTAGTTCAAGAGCTCCTATTTTTTCTAAAGAAAATTCATCTAAACCAGATTTTATAATTTCAATTAAACCGTACTGTTGTTCAGCAATTCTCCCACCGAGAGCACCATATTTAGCAATTATATTAATTGTCTTATTTAGCAATGCCCATTCTATGTCTTCTACTTCCTTTAGAGGTATAAACTTAAGTGTAATATTTCCACCAGATTCTTTCTCAACCTCTAATCTGAACTTTCTTGACCAGCCAGTACATCCAAACAATTCACATGCATCGCAATGCTTATCTCTATTGCATGCTGTCTTTGTTGGGTCGCAGGCATTTCCTCCTAACCCTCTAATTAAAGCCTCATACCACCATCTTAAACTTCCAAGAATTCCTGTTTCTCTTAAAGAGCTATTTCTTCCATTAGCATCTCCTGTCCATATTGGAGTTAAGGCTTTAATTTTAACAGAATAAAACTCCATTTTACCATCCTTAAAGTGATTTCAGGGTTATTTTGTAACATAAGTTTTTTAATACCATGCCTATTAAATATCTGCGTTCAAAGACAGTTGCAATTAACAGTAAAATGTGTTAAAAGCCTGACCTTACACGAGCCACGCATAAAATAATGTGGATAAATTTTATAACTCCTTTGGTTTTTAAATAAGGACATGAACTTTAAAGATATTGAAGAGTATGTAAGGCAAAAATGGGACAAAGAGCATATTTTTGAGGGAATTCCTGATGATAGAGAGAAGTTTTTTATCACACCTGCTTTCCCGTATCCAAACAGCCCTCAGCACATAGGCCATGCAAGAACATACACAATTACGGATATATATGCAAGATTCAAGAGAATGGAGGGCTTAAATGTGCTGTATCCAATGGCCTTCCATGTAACGGGAACGCCCATTTTAGCAATGGCAGAAAGAATCAAAGAAGGTGATGAAGAACTGCTAAACATATTTGAAAATATATACGGCATTCCAAGAGAAAAAGCAAAAACGCTCACAAAGCCTGAAGAGCTTGTAATGTACTTCTCAAAGGAGATAGAAGAAGGAATGAAAAAGATAGGTTTTGCCATTGATTGGACAAGGAAGTTTTACACATTCGATGCTCACTTCAATAAGTTTATTGAATGGCAATTCAAAAAGCTAAAAGAGAAAGGATTACTTGTGAAAGGAGAGCATCCAGTTCCCTGGAGCTTAAAGCTAAACTCAGCTGTTGGAGCCCATGACACAAAGGGAGATGTGGATCCTGAGCTTGAAGAAATAACTGCAATAAAATTTGCTTATGAAGATGGATATGTGCTGACAGCAACATACAGGCCAGAAACAATATTTGGTGTCACAAACATATGGGTCAATCCAAACAGCAAGATTGCAAAGGTAAAGCACAACAATGAGATTTATTACATAACCGAGGAAGCATTCAACGCTTTAAAACACCAGATAGAGCTTGAGCTCTTAGATGTATTCGATGCAAAAAAGATGTTAAACAAAAATGTAAAGAATCTGATGACAGGTGAAGAAGTGCCTGTTTATCCAGCTGAATTTGTTAAAGCTGATGAGGGAACAGGTATTGTTATGAGTGTGCCTGCTCATGCTCCGTTTGATTATGTTGCTTTAAGGGATTTAGGTATTAACAGAGTAATAAAAATAATAGAAGTGCCTGGCATGGATATTCCTGCAAAGGATATTGTGGAAAGAATGGGTATAAAGAACCAGTTTGATAAGAGGCTTGAAGAAGCAACAAAAGAGGTTTATAAAAAAGAGTTCAGGGAAGGAAAGTTAATTGTATACAAGCCCATGCCTGTTTCAAAGGCAAAGGAGGTTGTTAGAGAAGATATGATAAATGAAGGTAAGGCAATAAGCATATGGATTATTGCAAACAGCCCTGTTTATACAAGAGCTGGTGATAAAGTAATTGTAAAAAAGGTAAAGAATCAATGGTTTATTGATTACGGCAATAAAGAATGGAAGGAAAAAACAAGAGAATGGATAAACAAAATGAGGATAATTCCAGATGAGGCAAGGAGTCAGCTTTTATCCACACTTGATTGGTTAGATAAGAAAGCATGCACAAGAGCCAGAGGATTGGGAACAAAGTTTCCCTTCGATAAAAGTCAGGTCATTGAATCTTTAAGCGATTCTACAATCTATATGGCGTTTTATACAATAGCTCATAAGGTAAAGGAATTCCCGCCCGAGCAACTAACAGAGGAATTCTTTGATTACATTTTCCTGGGGAAAGGGAAACCTGTAAATGAAAAGCATAAAAGCCTGAGGGAGGAGTTCCTGTACTGGTATCCTCTTGATTCAAGGCACAGCGGAGCTGACTTGCTGAGGAACCACTTGGTATTCTTTGTAATGAACCATATTGCCATATTTCCTCCTGAGTTATGGCCCAAACAAATAGTTGTTAACGGCTTTGTTTTAATGGATGGAAAGAAGATGAGTAAAAGCCTGGGTAATATTCTACCTTTAAAAAAGGCTATTGAACAGTACGGCGCTGATGTAATCAGGTTCTCAGTTGTCAGCGGAGCAGAGTTAATGCAAGACACTGATTTTAACAAGAGTGTTGCCACTGGCATTGCATCAAGGCTTGAATTTTTCTACAATGAGGTGATGAATGCTAAAGGAGGTAGTGAAAAAATAGATAGATGGCTGGAAAGCAAATTTAACTCAAAATTAAAGTTATTAAGGCAATGGTTTGAGAACTTTGAGTTGAGGAAAATTGCACTTGAATTCTTTTACGAATTCTACAATGAATTGCAGTGGTACAAAGAAAGAGGCGGCAAAGGAAACAAAGAAGTTATGGAAAAATGGCTGCTGGTGATGGCTCCGTTTATGCCTTTCATTACTGAATATCTATGGGAAAAGCTCGGACACAACGAGAGCATTGCATTAAACAGATTGCCTGATGCTGGAGATGTTGATGAAGAGTTATTAAAGGCAGAAGATGCAGTTATGCAAATTGTTGCTGATGCAGAGAGAATAAAGGAATTGATGAAAAGGAAAGGCAAAGAAGGAAAAAGATTGATTGTGTTTATACCTGAAAACTGGAAGTTTGAACTCTTTGATGAGCTGAGTGAGATGAAAGAGCATAGGGAAATAATGAAGCATGTTAAAGAAAAGTACAAAGACAAACTCGGAGAAGTCATGCAAATACTGAAAAAGTTGGGAAACAAGATTTATTCAATAGAGAAACCTGTTAAAAGAGATTACTTAATTAATTACATAAGGGAGGCAATTCCCTTCTTAGAAGAAAAGTTGGGCCTAAAAGTAGAGATAAGTGATGAAACAAAAGCAAAGCTTTCGTTGCCTTCAAAAATAGCTGTGATGATTGATTAAAGAGGGATGTTTAAATGCATCTGGTCAATCAAATACCTGTACAATGCTAGAATACCTGCAAATATAAAAACAAATATGATGATGGAATACTTGTTAGCATATTTCTGAAACTTTTTTCTTTGCTTATGCTCAACAACATCAACCATCTCATCTGCAAAGTAAATGGACAAAAATGTGCCAAGAGCAGAGAGGATTATTATAGACCACATGGGCACTGGATGGGTGAGAATGTAATGAAAGAGTTGAAGCAGGAATGTTGAATTGTATATTTCAGGATTAAATACTAACATGGCAATATTCAAAACAGCGGCAAATATCCATACAAATATCTCTGTGTAAATCATTCTCATGCCTGTTATGATTCTTACAGGAAAATCCAGAAGGAAACCAGCATCGGCAATGGGTGTACAAAAAACAAAGAAGGACCACGTAAGCAATGTTATCAAAAAACCACCTTCAACCCCATACTTCTGAGATATGAATATGAAGTAAACTACAACCACTGTCAAAAGGAGCAGGAACTTCGTTAATGAATTCCTCTTTGTTTCATGATTAACCAAATCCTTAAATGGAACTTTCAGCATAATCCAATAGTAGCCCAAATGTTTTAATTCTTTTACTAAAAAAAGTATAATGTGATAATAAGAGAACCTTATGTTTTTTCAGAGAGTTATATGCCAACTGAGATATTTCACAGAGAGAGACAAATCAAAGATATTTCTTTCTCAATAAACATGGTGTTGAAAGGCTATTCTTCTATCATGCTTGTGTACGGACCGCAGGGAACAGGTAAAACAACGGTTGTAAAGTATCTGGTTGAGAGATTAAAAAATGAATCAAATGGAATCATCTCCTACATTGACGGAATGCTCAATCAAACACCCCTTTCATTAATAAGTAAAGTATGCAACGATGCAGGAGTTTTGCTCCCAAGCAGAGGCTTCTCAATAGATGATGCATTAAACAAACTGTTAAAGATAAAAAAGCCAGTGATTTTATTCATAGATGAGAGTGATGCTGTTGATAGCAGTATTATTTATAAACTATCAAAAAGTATCGTAAGCAGAAAGGGGGGCTTTTTAGGCTTGGTCACAAATGTTCCTGAATTCTTTAACTTCAACGATTTTAGAATGCCAGGGATTTCAATTGAGAAGGTTGAGTTTGATTACTATAAACCAGAAGAATTAAGGGATATAATAAGTGAAAGGGCTAAATTGGGATTGTTCCCCAACACTTACAGTAAAGATGTTTTGGGGGCAATTGTTGGTTATGGATTAAATAAAGGAAATGCCAGGATTGCTATAAAGCTGCTTTTTTTATCTGCAAAAGAAGCTGAGAAAAGAGATGGTAATTTTATTACAATTGAAGATGTGGAAAAGGCAAAGGAAAAACTTGTGTCTATTGTAAAGGAAAGGATGTTGAACAAGTTGAGCTATGAGGAAAGGCTTATTGTTGATTATTTGATAAAAAAGGGAAGAGCCCGTTCAGAAGATTTTTATCCATTATTAAATAAGTCAAAAAGAACAGTCAGAGAAATATTGAAAAGGCTTGCAAAGAAAGGTTACATAATATATAACGATAAAAGCACAAGACATGGAAGGATAAGAGAGTACAGGCTAAACTATAAGATTTAAATGTGTATTGATTAAAAAGCAAAAGAGGTGAGAAAGTGAAGAAGTTTATTATTCTCGGGTTATTCGCATTGCTCCTCTTCGGATGCATTAACCCGCAACAACCTCAAACTCAAAATGTTAGTGAAAACACAACCATAGATAAAAGTAAGGTAATGGACATAGTGGATTTAATAAAGTCTTTTGTTGAATTGCAAGGAGGAAATCCTAACTCAATAGTATTCAACAGAGCCTACGAAAAGGATGGATTTGTTGTGATTGTTGTCAATGCTAATGGAAGAGAGCAAGAGCTTTATGCTACAAAGGACTTAGAGTATGTGCTGTTTCAGCCCCCTGTAAAGGTTTCAGAATTGAAAGCACAGCTTGAACAGTTAAAGCAAACAATACAACAACAGGAGAGCGAAGCTAAGAATTTCCCAAAGACTGAAAAACCAAAGGTAGAGCTTTACATAATGAGCTTCTGTCCATTTGGCAATCAGGCAGAGCAGTTAATGAAGCCTGTTGTTGAATTGCTTGGCAACACAATTGACTTTGAACCTGTTTACATAGTAAGCGGAAGCCCAGGCAGCTGGCATTCATTGCATGGGGATGCTGAGTTAAGGCAGGATGTAAGAGAGAAAATAATATACAATCTCTATGGAGCCAGGACATGGGTTGATTACGTTTACAGAATAGATAATGAATGCTCAATGGACAACATAGATGATTGCTGGAAAACAGTGGCAGAGGACATGGGTCTGAATGTAAGTGCTATAGAAGAGCAATACAACCAGTCATTTGATGAAATATTGCAGGGTGATGCATCAAAGGTCAATGCAAACAGCGTTACAGGTTCTCCAACATTGATAATAAACGGCAAGAGGTACAACGATTCAGTGCTCGGGAGAAGCTCTCAGGGCTATAAAGATGCTATATGTAGCGCATTCACAACCCAACCTGCTGAATGTCAGGAATCCATTGAAAATCAGGAAGTAAATGCACAGGGCCACTGCTAAATTTTTTAATTTTTTTAATCACTTTACTTATTTGAGCAGGGGTCGCCAAGCCTGGTCAAAGGCGCGGGACTTAAGATCCCGTCCCATTAGGGTTCGTGGGTTCAAATCCCACCCCCTGCACTTAATATTTGGGTATTCATACTTTCCTGAAAACAGTAGGCTCCATTGCGAAGCAATGGAAGGGATTTGAACCAAGCAAAAATCACACCCCCTGCATTATCTAAAAACCTATAATCTCTTATTATTTTCTGGAATATTGGGAAAAAGAATTCCGCCAAAGAGCTTGCTAAGTCCCAAAACTGCAAAATTGGCAGTCAAATGGACCAGCATGCTATTCCAGATGTTTGTATTGTAGAAAATATATCCAAGAATTCCCCCAGCAAATGCTGTTGAACCTATTCTAAGAGATTTATATCCTTTCATAATCTTTTTAATATTTGATTCATGTTCAATAGGTATTCCGAACTCCGAGATTGTCCTCTCACTAATTTTTTCATCATCAAATGGAAAATGAGACCAGCCGAATAACGATGATTGGAGAATGTTGTAAGGATAGTAAGATTTAATAAAGATGTAAGGGAAAGCTCTAAACATCAGTTCCTCAAGAGCAGGAACAAGTATTGCCAACATCCACATACCCCTTTTACGCTCGGTCTTTACTTTCTCCTCCTTCTGGTTATAAATCTTCACTACTTCAACAGTAGACCTGTACTTCAAGCGAATGTACAGGGAATGGGCCGATAGCATAGCTAACTCTAAACTTCCAATCAGGAAACCCAATTTAACCAAATCAGGCATTGTTGGTCTTTTCTCTTCAATTGGCTTTATATACTTTTTAATTGGTTTAGGAGGATGCTTCAATCCATATGAAGTTCCAAAAGCGATTGTTGCCGTTAACAAAGCAGTTCTTAGTGCCTTTTTTAACTTCATGTTATAATAAGAGAATAAAAAAGTTTATAAACATTGAATAAGTTTTAAATAACCTCTTAACAGCATTACTACATGCGATTTTTAAGCAATAAAGAAAGAAGGGCATTCAACAAAAAATGGAATGTGAAGTGTAAAGTTGTCAAAGAAGTGCCATTGAAGTCATGCTTAGTTTATGAGTGTGATGGCAAAGTGCTGGTCATAAAAAAAGGCAATGTTGAGTTTCCCTTCATTGAATATGTGAATAAGCCTTATGTCGTTGTTGATAATGGAGCTCTGCCCTTTATTCTAAAAGGTGCTGATGTCATGAGGCCGGGCATTGTCGAGTTAGATGAGTTTAACAGAGGAGAAATTGTGGCTGTAAAGAACATGAAGGGTTTAACAATAGCCGTTGGCATTGCTTTATTCTCATCAGAAGAAATGAAAAGCATGGAAAAAGGCAGGGTAATTGAGACGCTCCACTACATTAAAGATGAGGTGTGGAAGTATGCAAAACATTCTAAGCATAATGCTTAAAGAAGGAAAGAAAAGAAATGCTCCTGTTTTTAAAATAAATGAAGTCGTTGATTCAAATCCTTTCAAGATACTTATATTTGTCGTTTTATCAAGCAGAACAAAAGATGCTCAAACAATAAAAGCCACAAAAAGATTGTTCAAAAGATTTCCATCTGTTAATGCTATAGCAAACGCAAATGCAAAAGAAGTTGAAGAACTCATCAAAGGAGTCGGGTTTTACAGGCAAAAGGCTAAAAGAATAATAGAGATTGCAAGGTATGTTAAAAGCAAAGGAGTTCCAGAAACAAGAGAGGAATTAATGAAGTTGCCAGGAGTGGGTAGAAAAACGGCAAATGTTGTTCTTGCCTGGGCCTTTAAGAAGAATGTAATAGGTGTGGATACTCATGTTCATAGAATAGCCAACAGACTGGGCATTGTTAACACAAACAATGTCAGAGAAACTGAAAAACAGCTTGAATCACTTTTCAAAAATAGAAGAAAGCTCAACATGGCATTTGTTGCATTTGGGCAAACTGTTTGCAAAGCAAAAAAGCCCTTATGCAAAGAATGCCCTTTAAAACATATATGTAAATACTATAAAAATAATGAAGGGAGCAAGGAGAAGGAAAAAAAGGTATATGGTAATCAAAGGTATAAGTAAAGATAAAATAGTAGATGTTCTATTCAGGTACTTTGGAGAAAGGACATTTGGAGACCTAAACATAAAATTTATGTCTGATGAACCTGTTATTCTAAGAGTTGCCAGAGAGTATGTTTATGAGGTTGCAGGAATTCTGCTCCTTGAACCCGTAAATATTAAAATTGTTTGCATTACAGGAAGTTTAAAGAAAGCAAAGCAATGCTGAGGTGCTCATATGTACGAAGTCGTTCAAATAGAAGAGAAAGTTAGAGTTCCACCAACTCTTGCTAAGATGGAAGTTGGTGATGCTATAAAGGAAGTGCTGAGACAGAAGTATGAAGGAAGAGTGGATAAAGACATGGGATTAATGATAAAGGTGGTTGATGCAAAGCCTGTTGGTTCAGGCACTGTTATACTGGGTGACCCCAATATTTACTACACCACAAGATACAAAATGCTTACCTTTAATGTTGAGGTAAATGAAGTATTCCTTGCCGTTGTAAAAGACATTATGGAATTCGGTGCCTTTGTTATCATAGGACCATTCGAAGCCCTGCTCCACATTTCACAGATATCAAAGGAAAGGTTTGTCTACGACAGGAAGAATAAACAACTGGTAAGCAAGGATGGAAAACTAAAAATAAAGGAAGGAGACCTACTTTATGTTAAGATATCAACTATAAGCATGAAAGAAAGAGCAACTGATGTTAAAATAAGTGTAACAATGAGAGATGAAGGACTTTACAATCTTTCGTGGGTAAAGCAAAAGCCCAGGAAGAAGGTGAAAAAATGAAAGCATGTGTTAATTGTAAATACATAATAAAAAATCCTTCAAATGTTGATGAGCTGAAGTGTCCTGTATGTGGTTCAACCACATTTACAGGGAATTTTGGAGGGCTTGTAATAATCCTGAAAGCAGAAAGTGAAGTAGCAAACTATCTGGGCATTACAATGCCTGGAATATATGCCCTTTACTTAAAGTAAGGTTTAAATACTGTTTTAACAAAAAA
>JALVSQ010000037.1 GCA_027024255.1 Microcaldota archaeon | reverse complement strand
AATGAATGCCATACAAAGGCCCCTAATGCCCCAAATAATGTTGCAATGGCAAAGCTGCCCAGCAGTTTGTTTGCAAATGAAGATAAAGAAAGATTGGGTGTGATTGCCGCCTGAATGAGTATAAAGACTGCAATTATAACTAAGGAATCATTCAACACAGATTCAATTGTTAGCAGAACCTTTGTTTTTTCACTGGCTTTAACTTTTTCAACCATGCTTATTACAATGGCTGATGAAATACCTGCAAGTGTTGCGCCTACTATCAAAGCCTCAATTATATTTAAATGATAGATAGGGATAAGCACTAATCCAACAAGTATGGATAGCATGAATGTAAATGTGGTGAATATTAAGCTTTTTGAAATTGTTTTAAACACATTGAATATATTGAGTGAGATGCCTCCATCAAATAAAAGTATGATTAAGGCCAGTGTTGACATAAAGGGATAGACACCTCTCATTACAGAGCCTTCGCTTGTATCAACTATGTTCAACACTGGCCCAATAAGTAAGCCCAAAAGCATTAACAAAAGAACCTGAGATATTTTATACTTTTCATATATATAAACTGCGAAAAAACCAAAGACAATGATTAATCCAAGCAGGAGAAAAGCATCTATCATTGATAATTGGTTTGCCCTTAATTAATTAAAAGCTTTCTTTTTAGCTTAAAAGAGCTCCCAGTACTTTCATCAACTGAGGCCTTCCAACGAGCATTTTTTTAACTACTCCTGCGTATTCTCCCTTCATAACCTTATCCAGATCATCAGCACTTATGTTATCAAATATGAAATTCAAATCATCGTCATTCAACTTTTCCAGAACTTTTCTTAACAGCAACCTTCTCTGGAGTTTTTTACCTGTTGTTTCCCTCCACGGCTTTTCATAGTACTTGTAGAGAGTTTTCTCACTGAAATTCTTTTCCTCAAATGCTTTTATAGCAGCATGAGCAGATAGAAAACCTGCTTCCATAGCAAGGGCAATTCCACCACCGTGTATAGGGTCAACCTGCTTTGCAGCAGTTCCTATAACCATGGCATTGTCCATAGTGAACTTTGCAAGAGGAGCCCCAACACTTATAACTCCTCCAAAGTCAAGGAGTGTGTTTGAATCCTTTAAAGGCTCAAAGTTTCCTATGAATTTATCCAGGAAGAACTTCGGGTCAGCTCCTTTTATGCCCCCTCTTTTAACATTTGTTGTTAAATGAGCACCAATACCAATGCCAACATTTGCTTTTCTGTTTGCCTTTGGAAATATCCATACATAACCTCTTGGAGCAATCTCATTTCCAAAATAAAGCTCAATTAAATTTTCATGGTCATAAGGTTGCATTTCATACTCATAGCATGTATCTACATCGTAAAGCCTGTGTACGGTTGGGAAACCCATCTTTCTTGCTGTCAGTGCTTCCATGCCTTCAGCAGATACGATGAGCTTTGCTCTTACATCAAATGGCTCTCTACCACCATGACTTACTTTAACACCAACTAACTTACCATTTTCCCTTATAACATCAACGACTCTGTGATAAACTTTTATCTTAGCTCCTTTATCTGTTGCCAGTTCAGCCAGCCATTTGTCAAAGAACTTTCTCTCTAAGACCCATCCTCTTGTGTCTTTACCCCTCCATATTATTGTCTGGCCTTTTGGACCTACCACCTTTGCTCCATAAATTTCAGTACTGTAGACAAACCTTGGTAATTCCAGACCCTGCCTTACAACCTCTCTTGCTCCGAGTCCTTCACCGCACCTTACAGGATTTCCAATTTCCTTTCTTTTATCAAATACAACTACTTCCAAACCATGTTGAGCAGCGATTCTTGCAAATGTAGTGCCGGCAGGACCTGCTCCAATAACAACAACATCCACATCCATTTAATCACCCGAGTTTATATTTCCTCCTTACTTCTTTTGGTAGTTCATCAACATTTTTTATGCCAGGGAACATTTCAATAACATTTGCAGGGCATGCTTTAACACACAACCCACAATCAATGCACAATTCAGGGTAGGTAGCCATCCTTGTGCCTATGTACTCAATAGCATTCTTTGGACAGACGGAGGCACAGCCCACGCAGAGAATACAACCATCGTGGTTTATAACAATCATGAGACTTAACTTTAAACCAAGGAATTAAAAATGTTGCTTAGTCTTTATCCTCTCTAAAGCCTTTCTCATACCTTTAAATCCTTTAGTTACTGCATAGCCTGTTAGCGTGGCAAGACCAGCTACTAAGAAGATTAAACCCTCTCCAGCTATAAACAACCCAATTCCACCAGCCAACCCCACTAACAGTTTGTTTCCAAGAGAAGTTAAGGTATCTTTTGAGATGCTCATTATAAACAAAGGAAGACCAACACTTATTCCTACAAGTCCCGCTCCAAGCTCTGATAAACTTTCTCCGAGATTAAAGTCCTCATCTGTTGCTCCTGCAATTCTCTTAAAGAATCTTTCCTTTTTGGTAATTCCCCTTGTTCCTTCCATGACATTAAGTTTGCTACCAATATCAGAGCCACGCTTCACCGTACTCAACTCTCTCTTATCTTCTAAAGGTTTTAAATGTTTGAATGGCTGTCCTTTTACTTTAACTTGCTTTAACTTTACTCTTTTTAGCCTCATGTAAAATTAATGGAACCTAATGTTTAAAAGATAGCGTTTTACATAAAAATGGTTAAATCATTACACCAGCAAAGGCTAAATCCCTAAACCAACAATTAAAAAACTTTCTATATCCAATTAAAGGGAGGTGCTTAGAATGAAGTTTCCAAAAGAGATTAGAACATATTGCCCTTACTGCAATGCTTATACAGTTCATAAAGTAAAGCTGGCTTCAAAGGGAAAGCCCAGAACATTAGCCCAGGGAAACAGAAGGCACGAAGCAAAGTTAAAGGGACATGGAGGTAAAAGAGCAGGTAAAAAGAGCGTTAAGAAACAGGGAAAAAGGCAAAAGGTGATACTAACATGTACTGTCTGCAAGAAAAAGCATGAGAAGGTCATTGGCTCGAGAACGAAGAAAAAGCTGGAGATAAAGAGGTGATTAAATGCCATCATACTTCATGAAGGTAAAATGTACTGAATGTGGGAATGAGCAGATTGTTTTTTCACACCCCGCCATGGAAGTAAAATGCCTGAAATGCGGTGCTATTCTTTTGCAACCAAGAGGAGGAAAAGGACACCTCCTTCATGCGGAGGTAGTTGAAACATATGAATAAGTTGCCTAAAAAAGGTGATCTGGTCGTTGCAACTGTTAAGAAAATAATGCCTTACGGTGCGTTTTTAACCTTAGATGAATATCCAGGAATTGAAGGCTTCTTACACATAAGTGAGGTAGCAAGTAAGTGGATAAAAAGCATTACTCAATACTTGAAGGTTGGTGAAAGAACTGTTGTTAAAGTCTTGAATGTTGAGGAAGGAAAGACAGTTGTTGATGTGTCTTTGAGGAGAGTTAAAGAAGATGAGAAAAGAAAGAAATTAGAGGAGTTTATGAATATAAAGAGAAGCATTAAGCTTATCCAGGCAGCGTTGAAGAAAGCAAAGAGCAAGAAAAGACTGGATAAGATCCTGAAAGCTATTGATGAACTTTATGAAACTCCTTATGATTTTGTTCTCTACTTGAAGGATGAAGGAGTGGGCATTGCAGAGGAGGTAGGCATTCCCAAGAAAGTTGGAAAGATTCTGTATGAGATGGTTGTATCTGCATTTAAACCAAAGAAAGCAGTGGTTAAGGGAAAGGTTTCAATCTCTATAATAGAACCTAATGGAATTGAGATATTGAAGAAGGCGTTTGAAGGAATTGAAGCATCCTATCTTGGAGGAGGGCATTATCTTATTAGAGTAGAGAAGGATGATTACAAAACAGCAAATAAAGAAATGAGGAAGATATTTGACAGCATAAAGACATTTTTATCCTCCTATAATGCAGAAGTAAGTTGCGAGGTAGTGGAATGAAGCTCAGAAAATGCATTGTTTGTAAAAATTATACAATGAAACTTTATCATTGCAAAAGAATTACAGTTAAAGCCCATCCACCTAAATTCAAGCATTCCGATAAATATTTAAGGTTGCGCGGAGAATGTTAAGCATGGACAAAACCTTCATTGTAAGCAAGAAAGTCAAATTAAAGAAAGCAGTAATGATAACAGGATTGCCTGGTATTGGCTTAATAGGAAGGATAGCAGCAGAATACATAGGAGAAAAATTAAAGGCAAAGGAATTTGCAACGCTTTATAGTCCTCATTTTCCACCTCAAGTTCTTATGGAAAAGAATGGGATAATGAAGCCAATAACTAACAGGTTCTATTATGCTAAATTAAAAGATAGAGACTTGGTAATTCTTTTAGGTGATGTGCAGGCAGTTGACCCTGTTGGGCAATATGAGGTGGCCGGCGAAGTTGCCAAATTTGCAAAAAGGATAGGGGTTAAAGAAATTATAACCATTGGAGGGTATGCAACAGGAAAGTTAGAGAACAAAGAGATATTTGGTTCTGCTAATTCAAAAGAAATGGTTGAAAAGTTTAAGAAACTCAAAGTGAATTTTTCAAAACCAAAGGGCTCAATAGTTGGCATAGCAGGTCTGTTGCCTTCTCTTGCCACTCATTACAATATTCCAGCCATTTGCATAATGGCAACAACACACGGAAGCTTTGTTGACCCATCTGGTGCTCAAAGGATAGTTGAGCTCCTTTCAAAGTACTTGAATGTGAAGATAGATATATCTGATTTAGAGAAAAAAGCAAAGGAAGAGCAGGAAATTATCAAGAAGGTTGAGGAAGAGATTAAAAAGAGTTTTGAACAACAAACACATAAGCCTTTGTCTTACATAAGGTGAGCACATGAAAGGACAGGTATCCGCTGAAATGATAATATTGTTGGTTGCCCTTCTTGCCTTAGTTGCCATTGTAGCAAGCAATTTGATAAATGCAGGGAAGCAAGCCTCCTCTTCAATTGTTGAAAAAGTAGGGAACATGACAAGTACAGTTGGCCAGATGTGCATTGTTGATGCCGACTGCAATGGTGGAAAATGCGTGAACGGTACATGTCAATAAAAGGGCAATCAACAATCGAGTATGTGCTTATAATGCTTGTCTCGCTTGCTTTACTAGGCTTATCTATAATTGCACTACTATCCGTAAACGCAATGTGGAAGACAGGCATCTCAAACCAGAGGTTCATTTACGATAAGAAAGTTGTTGAAAATGCTGTTGAAGAAGTTTGTTATTTAGGAGATGGAAATAGCAGGATTGTGCAGATAGCAGGTGAGCTAAGCCTTTCAGATATTGAATCTGATTGTGCTGTTGAAGGAGATGAAGATTTATACGGCTCTCTATACATATACAATGAAAAAGGAAAAGTCTATGTGAAAAGGCATTAGTAATGATTTAAAAAGTATTAGTTATTAAGCCATAATAGGTGTGAACAATGAAGTTAATATATCCCTCTGCTAAAGGGTTTGCTAAGGCAATGGAAGCTGTCTGGAACATCATTGATGAAGGTCTTTTCAAGTTTACCAAAGAAGGCATAAACTTAATGGCAATGGACCCGAGCCAGATTTCAATGATAGTGTTCAACATGCCGAAAGAAGCCTTTTTAGAATACAATCTGGATGAGGAGAGGAACATAGGTCTGGATATTGATTACTTTAAGAAAGTATTAAAGAGAGCAAAGCAAAATGAATTGCTTGAACTTGTCTTTGATGATGGAAGGCTTAATGTAGCTTTCACAACAGATAAAACGAGAAGGGAATTTAAGATTCCGTTGCTTGACTTGGTTGAATCTTACAACAAAGAGCCATCTATTGAATACAACAATTATGTGAAAATAAATGCAGAGCCTCTCAAAGATGTGGTTAACGATGCAAATATTGTTTCAACCTATGTTAAGTTCATAATAACACCTGATGGTTTTTCAGCAGAAGCAAAGAGTGAAACAGGTGTTGTAAAAGAGCATTTTGAGGTAGGAGATGACCTGGTTGAGGTAAAAGCAGAGACAGGGGCAAGAGCTCTTTATCCTATTTCTTACCTGAATGACATACTGAAAGCAACAAGAAAAGGGGACTTAATAACATTGATGGTTGAGACAGACAAACCACTTAGGATGGAATTTAACTTAGAAGGAGCAAACATAAAATACTACCTTGCTCCTGCATCAGAAGAATGAATGCAAAAGAGTTTAAAGAGTACATAATGCAGTTTGGTATTACAGATGGCTTTATTTTTCAGGATGATAAAAAAGGTATCAGGCTCATCAATAAAGAAATGATGAGCGTAAAGGTTAAGGGCGAGAAAGGCCTTCTTGTGTACAAAAACGGAATAACAAAGGCATTTGTTTCTATTTTTAAGGCAAAAAAGAAGCTCATTGAATTAAATAAGAAGGATGTGCTGAGATTAGCAGAAGGAGGCAGTATAAAAATAAACTTAGATGATGGCGAGTATATAGGAACTTACAAAGGCGTTGGAGTACTTCCTTTGCGTGTTGAAAAAGGGAAAGCTATTTCAAATTGGAGGATTAGGTAAATTTTTACCACTTAAAACCCTTTACAATTCTTCGCAATTCAACTGCCAGTTTTTCTGAATTGTTAGCAACTCTGCTAGTCTTTCCTAGAACATAAAGAAAGTAGCTTACAGGAAGCATGTTCTTCCCTATTTCCTTTTGGGTCAGGTAAAGCACATCTTTTCTTTTATCTGGTTTACCTCCGAACTTTGATTCAAAGAGATATGTTTTGTTTTTAATGCGCATGTAAAAATCTATCTCTCCTTTCTTTGTTTTATAGTAGAAGATGTGGTGGTAATAGTCTCTACCAAAAAATCTGAGAAGGTGAGTGAAGATAACATTCTCAACAAGCCTTGGCATCCATGTGTTGAGGAGGTGTTTTGCTTTGGTGTACAGGTTTTCCTTTCCATAAGCGATACCGTAAAAAGCCCAGAACACAAAAGGGTCAAGGAAGTAAAACTTTTTGTTTTTCTTCTGCTGGATTTCGTGTGTAGGAAATGCATTGTATATGCGGGAAATGATGAACAACCTTTCCAGTTTTTCAGCATATTCATTTGATGTGTGGTGGCTTGAAACACCTATTCTTCTTGCTATTTCCTGCCATGAGATTGTGTTTGTGAGGGCATTTATGAAAACCTTTGAAATGGCAATGAGCTTTTCAACAGGAATGCCTGCCCTTTCAGCATCACCTCTTATCCATTCAATATAAACCTCATAAACTGCATCGTTTATCTTTCCTTTTGAAAGCAAATCATTGAAAGCCAGAGGAAATCCGCCTGAAAGCAAATACTGAGAGAGTAAGTTGTTCATCTCCTCTAAATGAGAGAAAAAGTAAGAGATAGAGACTTCCTTTCCTTTTGCAAGAACCACAAAATCATAAAATGAGGCAGGGTAAAAAAATATCTCCTTTCCCTCTTCTTTTCTTCCGGGCATTCTTTCATAGCCCCTGTAAAGGTCCATTGATGTTGAACCTGTAAGCACTACCTTCTTTCCCCTCAGAAATCCTCTATCCCAGTGATGCTTGATAACAACCTGCCAGTCCTTTATATAGCCAACCTCATCAAGAAAGATGTAATTCAATGGCATATTAAGCTCTTCAAGCGTGTAAAACAGGTCATTAAATTGTTCCTTTGTGAGCATCTCACATGAAAAGTAAAATACATTCTTCCTTTTTCTGTCCACCACCTCCTTTATCCTTTTCTTTATCCATGTTGTCTTGCCTATCTGCCTTGGCCCTCTAATCATATATATACCCTCCTTTTTTATAGGAGGTAAAGCCACATTCCACACATACTTCATTTTGCTGAGCGAAGCTATGTGAGGATCCTCAGAAAATTCCCATTCCTCATCCCACCAGGGATTTGCTCTGAAAATCCTCTCAATATCCATGATTAAGTTAATAAGGGATAAGTTTAAAAAGGGTAAGTTCTGGCATCTTAACTGCCAGTTTTTCCGGATTTCTGGCATCTCAACTGCCAGTTCTTCCAGGCAAATTCAGGAAAACATATAAAAACGCTTGCCTTATAATATTATGGTGTTAAATTATGGCTAGTAAAGTTGTTCTAGCCTTAACTCTTTTTCTAACGTTAGCGTTTGCCAGCATGCCAAGGCCATGGAATGACCCGGAGCAATGGGCCTTGAGCTCAGATTATGTAGATTACTCTCCCATCGGCTTTATCTCTTTAAACCTTGATTACACCCACCAGGTTGCTGACCAGATAGTTACTGAACTTAACTCCACTGAGTTTGAAGGCCAGATAGGTCAAAAAGCAGAAGATTGTCTTTCCTCTGCAATAAAGGTAAAGAATGATTACGAGAAAGCACACAAGATAGTTGAATTTACATCTGAGAATACAATAAGACTTTCTGATGAGTTTGTTGAAGAAGTTAGAGATAGACTGAGGCATCTTTCAGATAAAGAGCTGAAAGAATTGAAGGAATCAGATGTTTATACCTATGTTTCTTCACCCTTTGGCTTTAGCATAGAGATAAGAGAGGAGAAAGATGAGAACAACAAAACACATGAGGAGGTTGACTTGCATCTCTTCTCCCCAACATATACAATGAGTTTAAGCAAGGTTGTATATCTCACTTATTTTCTGAACGATTTTGTTTCAATATCCAGTGAGATTGTGCTTGAAGGCCTTCTTGGCTGGATGAGTTATGGCCAGGATTATGTGAATATGCTTAACACATGTAGTGACCTGGTTGATGCAGTTGAAATGAGCATAGATGAGAACACAAAAGCACTGGCATCAAATTATTCGTTTTTTGAGCATGCTGGAATGTGCAGAGAGGATTACAACGGCTATGGTGGGATTGCATGTATAAAACTCAAAAACTACTATTTTTTAATAACAAACAATAGCAACCATTCAAATGAAGTAAGTGCAGCAAACTTACTTAATGAAATTCACAATACAGCTTATGACGATGTTGTCTCTTTTGAAGGCATAGGTTCTCTTTTAAACCTTGCTTATAAAAGCAACGAAGAGGTTAATAGTTTAATCCATGATGCAGAGCTGGGTTATGAGAACGCTGTTGCAGATGTAAAGGGCAAGCATAACATTTACATTCAAAAGAGAAATCAAGTAAGCAACTTGTTGAGATATGCTGAAAAGGAGAAGTTTTACCTCATTAAAGGAGGAGTTATAACACAGGATATCTTTTCAGTTGATATAAGCGAGGAGGTTGAGGAGGCTAATGAGCTCTTTAACAATGCAGAATCAGAATTTGAGCTTTCAAAATCTTCCCTTAACTCAAATCAACAGGACTGGTTGTTCTATGCTTATAGTTATGCAGTTGATTCATTAGTTGATGTTGATAGGGCTTTGTTTAAGTTGAGTAATGCCAAGCAGGGAGCAAAAGAGGTTGTTGATGCCCTTAGGGATTTAGTTTTGTCTAAGTTGAGTCAGCTTAACAACACAGATGTTTCAGGTGCAGTTGAAGAGGTTGAAAAAGGAGATAGAGCTGCTCATTTAGGGGATAAGTTTTTGCATTACGAAAATGCTCTGGAGATAATAAATGCGATAACGCCTGAGGAATGGGAAGTTGATGCGGCTAAGATAGTGGCAGAGGTTGAAGACCTTCTTAAAAGAGCCAGGGATGATGGGTTAAATGTGGGCTATGAGGAGAGCCTGTTCAATAC
>JALVSQ010000036.1:25526-26238 GCA_027024255.1 Microcaldota archaeon | reverse complement strand
GGTGAAACAGATAGTGAAGTAACTGTAGCCGAACTTTTGGCCCAACCTATCCAACTGATGACTCTCGAACACAAACTGTTTTTTTTATTAAACCTGCTCTTCTCATTCGTGGAAAAACTCTATTGTAGAAGGTTGCCTTCGATACACTCTTTGATTTTATAAAATTAACAATTTCATCACTTGAAAACGAACCCTTATTCTTTATTAACCCTTTAATAAAGTTAAGGGCAATCTCATAATACTTCTTTTGATAAGGCGGTGGAAAGACAAAAGCGATTACTTCTTCCAGTGTAAAAAGATTTCTCGTTAGCCTCTCATTTTCATCCTGAAACTTCTTAACTTTATTGTAAGGTGGAAGCCATAAAGCTTCTTTTGATGGAATACCTCTGCTGGCTATCATCCGAACAACGCTCCGAATCCCGCCTGAGCTGCACTTTCAGCTTCTTCATAAGCCTTCTTTATCTTTTCGTATTCTTCACCTTCAAGCACAGTTGCTAAATTTCTCAATCTTTCATCAGCCTTCTTTATAAATTCCTCGTCCGCTTCAACTATTAAATAATAAGCATTTTCATCTCCCTTCAATGCTTTACCTTCTCTCAATACATATCCTTTCTTTGAAAAGCTGTCCTCAGCATAAGGATTCTGAGGACAGCTTTTCAAAGAAAGGATATGTATTGAGAGAAGGTAAAGCATTGAAGGGAGATGAAAATGC
>JALVSQ010000036.1:0-25516 GCA_027024255.1 Microcaldota archaeon | reverse complement strand
AACCATCACAACCCATTGAGTGTGGTACACGGTGACCAAAACCATTCTCGTTTGGTCGTCCAACATGGTACATAATCATCTTACGAGACATCTCATCACCCACTTTTAATCATTGTTGAAGGATTTTAAAATGTTCCTATTGCTTTTCAATTTTTCTCCTCAAACTCAGCAACCTGCTTATTATGCCTGCCCTTTTTATCAAAATAACTTTCGAGTTTTTTAATGCTTTCAAGAATTGTTTTGGCTCCAATTCAGTATCTTCAATTTGAACATATGCATTACCTATATCTGAAGGAACATGAGCATCACTCCCAGCTCCTTTTAGTTTTTTTAATGCCTCTGCATTTTCATTTGCTATATAATCGAATAGTGGATTGCTTTTTGAATTAATAACCTCAACAACATCTGCAGAAAGAAGACATTTTTGACAGTGAGCGCCTTTCCTGAATACATCAAAAGGGTGAGGAAGATAAACTATGCCTCCTTGTTCCCTGATTAAATCAACCGCCTCAAAGAAATCAGTTCCTCTTTTTATCTCCTCCTGAATAAATAAACCTATTAAATCCCCTTTATCCGTTAAAATCTCTTCACCGGGAATAAACTCAAATTTTCTCTTCCTTAATTCATTCCATGCCTTAGTGGTGTTGTGGTCTGTTATTGCGGGAACAATGTTCTTTCTTCTGCAGGTTAATATTAATTCTTCTATTTTTGTTATTGCATCATATGAATAAAGAGTATGGACATGCATATCCACATTCATATGAGTTAAATCAGGTATGTGGATTTTTAATCCTTTTGTTTTAATGGCTTTAACATGAAAATAGCTTTTGTAGTGTTGCTTGTCTCTCTTCTGATGTTAGGGTGTATCAATATTGACCTGAATAAGAAAGTTGTTGAATCAGTGAAGGAGAAAGTTAAAGAAGTCAAAGAAGGAGCTCTCAATGAAACTCTTGAGAGTATGAATAAAACGCAAAGCAATGAATCAGGAGAAATTAATGAGAGTGAAGAAGTGAATGAAACAGTAAATGAAAGCATGAATGAAGAGGAGCAAAGTCCTGAGGAAATCTACTTAAAAGTTGGAGGTTTAACGAGCCAGTTTACAAAGAACAATGAGGTGTCTTTCTTTGTTCAATCAGAGAATTCAGATTGTTCAATTTATTTGAACGATGAAAAAATAAAAGATTTACCTCACTTTGGTATAAGGGCATCTCAGAATGTCATCGTTCAGTTAAGCAGAGAGAATGCAAACAACACAATAGATGTTGTTTGTATTAGAGGTAATACAATAACAAAATGGCGCTTATGGGTTGTATGGGATACAAACAAACCTTACTGGAAAGGCAATGAGATAACAGCTGAGTTTGAGGATGGAGTACTTTCAATCTCATGGCCAGGTGCCTCAGACCTAAGTCCAGTAACTTATCATGTGAGGATAACATACGAATACTATGATTACAAAAGAGGTAAGGAAAAACAGGGAATTGTAGAAATGGATACAAACAATAACTTATGGCAAGAAGAAATTGATGGTACATTGAAAGAAGTACAGGTTAGAGTAAGTGTTGAGGATAGTGCAGGCAACAAAGCGGATTCGGAATTATTCAAAAGATTTGAATTTGATTAATAAATGCAAACCCGGCAGTAAAAGCAATTGATGTTCCCATTATAGGAAGCAGAGCAGGTAAAGGCCTCTTAAGCAAAAACAACATTGCTATCATTACCCAGAATCCCAGAAGTGATGATATATAAGCAATCAGAGGTAAAGCCGGGCTAATTGAGTAAAGAGAAACTGAAAAAAGAACAGGAGCAAATAAATCACCTGTACCTAAATCTATCCTGAATGGGCTTTTACCTACTATTTTTTCAACTATCTCTTTACCTTTTTCAACAGCAGTTATAGTAAAGGCCAGCTCATGTCTCACAACGACCCTGGCTATGTCAAGCATGTGCTTGGTTATAAACACTGAAACAACATCGTAAGCTATTAATATTAATATAAAGAGTAGCGCTATTAAAGGAGAAAGGGAGATGCCCAGCAGCGCACCTATGCCTGCTGCCGACATTCCCGCAATTATGTTTTTAGTGCTCTTAGGTTCTATTATCCTTCTCAAAGCAAGTGCTACAACAAACAATGCAGAAAGGAATAATGCACGGGATGAGTTCTCAAAGTACAAAAATAACCCGTAGGTTAAGGCAAAACCCCCAAACAAAAATGCAATGAGTTCAATAGCTAAAAGTGGTGTTTTTCCCTTGAATATCTTAGATAATACTAATACAACTCCAGTACCTATCAAGATATAAATCAGTAATTCAACAGCAGTTAAAGGATTTGTTTTCTCTTCTGCATCAAGTAGATAAAGGTTTGATGAAAAGCCACCCTTTGACCCATCTAAGTACAAAGACATCCCTGCCATTAAACCAAGGCCTACAAATACAGCAAATAGCACAAACAGCTTACCGATTATGCTCACAGTCTTATACATTGAGTAAGATTTTCTCCTTAACCCTTTTAATTCTTTCTCTTAAAGAGTAATGTTAGCCGGGGTGGCGGAGCGGCTACGCGGCCGGCTGCAGCTCCAGGGAGAAGAAACCGGCATAGGGGGGTTCGACTCCCTCCCCCGGCTAATTTATTAACCTTTTTATTGAAGGTAGCGTTATGTATGTTGTATTTGACTTAGATGGAACTCTTGTAAAGTTAAACGTTGACTGGAATAAGGCAGCTGCAAAGCTCAGGGAGATGGGCTGGAAAGGGAACTCATTATGGACAATTCCTCTGTACAACAAAGATTTTTTTGTTAAAAACAAGGAAAAGATTTCTTCTATTTATAGAGAATGTGAAATGGAGGCAATTCAACAGGGGAAAGATGAACCTCTAGAATTCCTTAATGTTCTGGATAAAATTAACAATTACTCAATTGTTACCAACAACTCTGTTGAAGTTGCTCTGGCAATTGTTAAGAAATACGACTTAAAACCTGATTTAATCATTGGAAGAGAGTCTGTTAAATTTCCAAAGCCTTATCCAGACCCTCTTGATAAAGTCATTGACCAGCTTAATCTAAAAAGAGAAGATGTTCTTTTTGTTGGAGATACAGTATGGGATGCCATGACTGCAAGAAACGCAGGTGTTCTGTTCTTAAGCGTTAATGTAAGCCCTATAAGGTTCTTAAAGTTTTTAGAACTAACCAAATAATCTTGAAATGAACTCGGATATTGAAGCAGGCAAATTCTTCAAAGATTTTATTTTTTCCTTTATATCATCCAGTATGTTAAGCTCGTTGTAGAGAAAAAGAAGTATCAACTCCACCTTCTTATTCTTTCTTAAAAATAACTCCAACCTCTTTTTGGTTAAAGGAGGAAGCAGTTCCATTACTCTATTCAACCTTTCCTTTATTGATTTCCTCTCATCTTTCAATTCTTCAATTGCCTTCAATATTTTCCTTCTTTGTTCCTCAATCTCATTTAACAGTTTTTCCCTTCTCTGTCTTTCAACTTCCTCCTCTTTTTTAATGGATTTAATTATTTCTTCATTAACCATATCCTTAATCCTGTTTGCCTGCTCCTCAATCTCCTTTCTGATTATATTATCCTGCATGTGAATGTTCTCCTCAACTTCAGCTCTCATGCCTTCCTCTTTTTTTATCTCCTCTTTCATCTCTTTGTTTATTATCTCTTCCATGCTTTCCTTTGTAGCGTCTTTGCTTGCTGTTATTTCCTCAATCACTTTCTCCTCTAAAGATGAAAACTTTACTTCATGAGTGCCTTCTATTCCCTCAACTTTATCCATAACAGGATTGTAGTAAGAGAGTATATATGTCTCCTTTATTTCTCCTTCTTTGTCCTCCCCTTCTTTAATCTTAGCATCTTCTCTTGGTACCTTTTCAGTTTTATCCTTATCCTCGGCAATATTTACATCAATCTTTTCTTCATCCGGCTTGCTTTGAGCAATTACAAGCCACAGTTTGAGTTTTCTATTCTCATCAATATCCACCAAAGCTTCATATTCCTTCAACTTCTTCTTTTCAGCATCAGTTAAAAGTTCCTCCACTTCTCTGGCTTTTTCCTTTTCCTTTGCTTCCATAAAATACACCTGAAAAGGGTTGCAGGGGGCAGGATTTGAACCTGCGTAGGCCAGAGGCCACCAGATATCCCACCCCTCTTTTGAGGAGGGACTGCCTTGAGTCTGGCGCGTTTGACCAGGCTCCGCCACCCCTGCTTCATAATGTATTTAGTATTAGGGTTTAAAAATCTTTTAGAGGTTCATATCCTCTTGGATTTTGGAATCTGATTTATAAGTTTGTTTTTTCTTAACAATCCACAACCTAAAACTTTGCCCTCAAACATCACAATTACATATCCATCAGTTGCTACATGGTTTTCTACTTCTACATCTTTTCCTTTCGCAATTTCTCTTGCTTCATACCTTGATACAAAAACAACATTTCTAATGCTAACATCCCCAAAAATTTGAAGGAATTCTGTTGAGGGTTTGTATCCAAATTTCGTTGATTTTCCTGCTACTATGCCAAATGTATCATAGTTCTTAATGAACTTAACATCCCTTACATATGCTAATATTTTACCTCCCTTCTCTTCAAATGCAAGCCACTCAGGAAGAGAGATTCCAAACCTTGATTTCAAGTAATCCTTAAAATCCATACTGATCCCTCATTATTCTACTGTAAACAAACAGGAGAAGGGAAGCAAAGAATATGAAGCTCAACCCAAACGAAAACAAATTGTCAAACTTGTATCTGGGCTTATCTATATATTCAATTATAACAGTAGGTTTATTCTGTTTTTTTAAGATTATAAAAGGTTCCTCTGCTCCTGTTTTATTCAGGTAAACAGGATAAATAAGCCTGTAATTAACCTCATCCCCTCCGCAGTTATCCACAATGCTGATTTCTATGTTCTCATTGATTTCAGAATATGGGTTCCCCTTCAGTCCAATACTTACAAAAAGGTCTTCATCAGGTTTTAAAGAAAATGATTTTGAATAAATAAAGTTGCTTCCTTCTACATTAAGGCATACATGTTTATAGGAATTAATATCATTGACAATAAAGAAAGAAAGATTTGCAAAGGTCTGCTCTTTGTTATAGATTACTTTCAATGAGTCAATATATATTGCAGTTGATAGTGAGATAAATAAAAGTAAAAACATTAAGTACTTCATATAAACTCCTCCAACCTTTCCACAGCTCTTTTTGATGTTATGAAAGGCATAAATATACTCCCCATAACAGTTCTTTCCCACTCATCTCTCAGCATATCTTCATTCTTTGCAAGAGTTGCAATTGCCATCGGTGTATTTGTTCTGATGCACTTTTCTACAAGCTCTTTAAGCCTGGAAAGTATAAAAGGCCTTCTTTTATCAGGATAAAGGTCCTTCAAAGCTATAAGAACAGCTCCTCTTTCTACAATCCTCAATAAAGATTCTGGAAAGCTATAATTTTCAGAATAAAACAGAACATGTTTTTTCTTATTCCTTATTATATGTTCATTGTCCCTTACTAATATAAGCTTCCCTTTCTTTATCAGGTCATAAAAATAAAACAGGGATGGATTCTCTGATCTAAAGAGAATAATATCTTTCATTTTTTATGCATGTTTTTCTTCTCTTTCTTTTTGCTCCTTTTTCTCTGCTTTCTTTTTCCCTTTGCTCTCAACCCTCTAACCTTTCTCCCAGCAGATGTCAAGCCTCTAAAAGCCCTGCCTTTTCTTGAAACAATTTTTGATAAATAATCATCTTTTATTGCTCTATCAGCCATTATAACCTCGAACCACTTGAACCTTCCATCTTCGCCCACCCAGTAGCTGTTTATTACCTCAGCATTTGTGTGTTTTCTTGCAGCTCTTTGCTCTGCTATTGCTCTTAAACTTAGACCTGTTTGTTTATAAAAGAAAGCATGTCTTGCTTTTCTTCCTGCTCTTGGATTCCTCCTTTTCCTTAAACCTTTTCTGAGTCTCACCCTAACAATAAATACTCCTTGCTTTGCTTTATAACCCAAACTCCTTGCTCTTGGAAGGTTTGAGGGTCTCTCAACCTTTACAATAACAGGCTCTTTCCTCCACTCTATCAACTTCTGCTTGTAAATTTCATCTCCTTCTTTATATTCATTCTTTAAGGTTTCCCTTATGTACTTATAAGCACCCATTCAATCACCCTCCATTCCTTTTAATATTGCTTCAGCCACATCTCCATTAGTAGCCTCAAGAAGCTTTATTGCCCTTTCTCTATCAACATTGGCCTTTTCCATAACCAGCTTTACATCCTCTTCATTAAATCCTATTTCCTTTACAATTCCTGAAACCTGGAATGTTCTCTGACCCTTCATGTTTATCTCAACCACTACAGGGTTTTCTATAACAAGAGTTCCATCACTCCCCTCAATCACCACTTTTTTAGCATCTATTTGCTTTGTTTTTATTCCCATCTGCCTTGCCAATTTCTCAATTTGTTTTGGGTCAAACATATTATCACGTAAACTCCTCAAATAGCTCCATCTTTTTTATAACTAAATGTTGAACTGGATTTATCTTATTTACATGTTTGAATACATGAGAGGCATACTTGCCATTAAGTGTTTCCTTTATAAGAGCATAATAATCTTTTGATGAAGCAAATTCTTTAAGCCTTTCAACAAGTTCCTTTCTTAAGTTTTTCTTGACAATGGCTGAAACCTTCTTGTGAGTTACAAGTAAAGCTTTTATTCTGACTTTCCTTCCATCCTTTGTTTTTACATCAACAACTTCATGGATAACGCTCCTCCTTCTCTTCGCTAATGCTCTGAGAAAGGAAAATGCTACCTCAAACCCTATAACATCGGTATATGCCTTATCTTCCTTTACTTCCTTTATTCTGAACTTTATATTTGAATAATCCCATTCAGGCTTTGACCTTCCTATTATATCCACAACAGGAACAGGAACAATCCTATTCTGAAGATTTGCTGGGTCCCCGCTTATTACTTCACCAACAACTTTATTTTCAAACACAGGTGGAGCAATCACAGGATACCATTTCTTTGCCTTCCACTTATCAACTGATTTTTTTGATGCCCTTCTCTTCTTCATAAACATCACCTTACGAGCAACATTGCTGTTTCAGGAGCATACTTCCAATCCTTTGGTATTCTTCCTTTCTCCTTGTAATACTTGCTCAATCTGTGAATCTTTGATACTACATGTTGATACTTAACCTTATTATGAATATCTTTTTTGTTAAACTTCAAATGATTCCACATCCTGACTGCTTTCTTTAAGAGTTGGAGGAGGTCCTCAGGGAACGCTGTATAAAGCTTCTCCTCTCTAAGGAATTCTAAAAGTCTCTTTCCTACCACTGCTCTAAAAGAAGGTACTCCATACTGATCTCTTAAAATCAACCCAATATGAGAAGGAGGCACTCCTTGCTTAGCCATCTTCCTTACAATCTCCTTAACTTCATCAGCAGTTAATGACTGCCATTCTGGGGGCTCCCTTCTCTTAGGATGCCTGCTCCTGCTATGGCCTTTCTTTTTTGAATGGAGTCTTGCCATTAATATCACCTAGCCTTAACCTTTAACTGGGAAACATTTTTAAACACTACTCAAAGCTTCAAAAGAGCTTTTACCTCATCCTTTGTGAATTTTTTAACACCTTTTTTTGTTATCGTCACAACATCAATTGCTTCTCCACTTGCAGCATCCCTCTGCATGGCTGCCCAAACAGCTTTGGCAGCAATCTTTGTTAACTCGCTCACAGGCATATTTTTCTTGAAGTTAGTATCAATAACACCGTAAGCAAAGGGACTTCCTGAGCCTGTGGCTGTCCTTATCTCCTCAGTAACTCCTCCTACCATATCTATGCTAAAAAGCCTCGGCTTATCATCAAATCCACCCATAAGTAACTGAACCCAGAATGGAAAGAATTTGTTTGCAGACAACACATTAGCTAATAAGGTGGAAGCTGCCTTTACAGGCATTATTTTTTCATGCTCTATTTCATACTCCTTTGTTTGAACAGACATCCATCTAACGAGTGTTTGAGCATCTCCCACTGAACCCGCAACGGTCATGGCTATGTGCTTTGCAATAGGATGAATTTTATCAACTTCTTTGCTTGCAATCAAGTAGCCCATCGTTGCCCTTTTATCTGCTGCTAAAACAACACCATCTTTACCTACTAAGCCAACTGTTGTTGTGCCTGTTTTTTTTGCATCCATTTTAACACCATCTTTGAGGTTAATTAAAATGGTTTAAAAATCTATGCTGTTAGGGAAGATTGGCAAAGTACTCCTCTACATTTACGTTCTTCTTCTTTAGCAGGAATACTGCCCTTCTGTATATTATGTAGCCTATTAATCCAACCATGAATATGTAAAATGTTCTTGTTTTGTATATAGGAAGTGAGGACTTAATATCCTCATAAACCATAAGAAAGAAGAAAGATAGCGAAAATAAGATGACTATGCTGGCAACTAAAACCTGAATCCATCTACTTTTCATAAACTTTATCCTTTTGTAGATTTCTCTATTTTTATAAGGCAGGTAAATCAAAGAAAGGGCTACGCTTGCATATATTATAAATCTTGAAAATACTGTTAGTCCAACCTCTTCAAACAAATGACCAAATGCTGCTAAAGCTGCCACTATTGAGGCAAGTAAAGATACAAAAAGTAGAGCCATGTATGGTATGCCCTCTTTGTTCACCTTTGACAAAAACTTCGGTATAATACCATCAACAGCCCAGCTGTACACTAACCTTGATTTTGTATAAAGCATAGGAGGTATATCATTGGCTAATGTTAAGAATATAATAAATGAAAGGACTATTGCTAACCATTGAGGAATAAAAACACCCAGCAAACCAGGAACATTTGCATTCTTCGTTACCTCCATATACTGCCAGGGAACTGCATGATAAACAGCTGATGTATATGTAAAGTAATATAGAGCAACTAAGATTGTTGTAATTATAAATGCTCTTGGCATATTCTTCTCAGGCTCTTTTATCTCACCTGCTGATTGGGCAATGGATGTAAAGCCAATGTATGCCCAGAACATGATGGCAACAGCATTGAATAAAGAGAAGATGTTAAACTCAGGAAGTTCATCGCTGTGAAAATTGGTTATTTCCTCAAATTCAGCCTGACTGTGAGTAAAGCCTATGAACATAAATATGATTCCTCCAAGTATCATTATAGAGGCAAGCAAAACAACAGAAGCAGTGTAGTAATGCAGCCCTTTGTAGTTTATGTAGAAAAAGAACATAATCAGTCCAACTGATAGGGCCATTGCCCAGAATGGATTTGAAAGAAGATTGCTTACCTCTATCAACCCTGCATATCTGAATGCTGTCTGAGCAATAAGGACATCCATATAGGCAACGCTTCCAACAGATAGAACGGCTCCTATAAACTTTATGAATGCAATGGCAAATGCCCAGCCAGGTGATAGAGAGCGCGACACATAAATGTATTCTCCTCCTGCAACAGGCATAGATGTGGAAAGAGAAGAGTAAATAAATGATATTAATAATGCTAACAATCCAGCAATCCCAATAGCTAGAAGAACATAATTTCCCAACCCAGGAACTATTTGTTGAACTTCCACAACAAGTACATTTATACCCCCTCCAATAACAGCGCAGAGGGCAGTTGCTATCACAGCAATCAAAGGAAGTTTCCTTTTCAGCATTGGAAAGGCATGAAGGGAAAATTAAATAAACATTTCTCTGCCTGCTCGCTCAATAACTCCCTCCTTCAAACAAAAATTTCCTTCATGTATTGAAATACCTCTTCAAGAACAAGCCACTCTCCCTAAAACTCTCCCCTTCCCCCTTCAAACAAAATCCTTTTGGAGGCCAGCAAGCCCCACATCAGCTTCCATATGGAAGCCGATGCTTACCCGGCAGAACCGGGTAAAGGGCATGTTCCCATGCCACATGAACTTACTGGCTATCTCCATGGTTTTTTCGTCCTTTCCCTTTTTAAACCTTTCTAAAATTGTTCAAATAAATGGCTAAGTGAGGATAATTTTGCTCATGTGTTGCCATTTTTTATGAAACCCTGTATAAAATTTCCCAGTAAAAAAGATACAATTGTAACTACACTCACCACCAGAAACATCTCAGTAAACCTGTTCAAAAATTTCTCTCCTTTGATGGTTGAAACATAAAAAGTGTAAAAACCAATTATGCAAACAGTCAAAACCAGCATTATACTTACTGAGAGAATTATACTATCAAGGACTAAAAAGGGAATCACTAAAATAAACACCACAAGCAAATAAGCAACTCCTGTATAAACAGCTGATTTTACAGGGTCTTTTCTTTCCTCTTCTTTTTCTGAAAAATAGTTAGAGGCAGCCATTGAAAGAGCAGCAGCAATGCCCATAATTATTCCTGTAATTGCTATTAAAAGATTGTTCTTAACTGCAAATGCCACACCTACGAGTGTACCTGTTAATTCAACAAGAGCATCATTCATTCCCAGAACAATAGAACCAATATACTTTAACCTTTCCTCTTCTATCATCTTTATCATTTTCTCTTCATGCTTCTCCTCATCCTCTATTATCTTTTCTATCTCAGGAGATATCTCTCTAAGCTTAGAGTAAGTTTGGATAGCATTGGTCTCATTTGTTTCCATAAATCTAAGTGTAAATGTTAAGCCAAAAAGGGAAGCTATTAGCTTATAGAAAAATATCTTCAATCCATCTGGTTTTACATCTTTTTTGGTTATTGTCTTCAAGATTTCATAATGCCTTTTTTCATCATTTGCTATCTCAGTTAAAATCTTACTGTTCTTTCCCCTGGCTTTTTTAGATAAAGCAAGATAGACGTAATGCTCAGTTATCTCATTCATCTGTGCTTTTTCCAGTTCATTCATTTTACCACAAAGCTTATGGACCCTGGGGGATTCGAACCCCTCCGGGACTTCGAATCTTCCAACCTTCGGTTGGAGCCTACTGCCATCAGGTGAATATGAATCCCCAATTTTTATGGACCCTGGGGGATTCGAACCCCCGGCCTCCCCCATGCCAAGGGGGCGATCTACCGCTGATCTAAGGGCCCTTCTGATTTTAAAGCTATGAAAAAGAATTTAAATATTTAAGTTTTTCTTTATGAATTCATAAGCATTTTTAAGAGCGACTTTCTGATCTGAATATGTTAAGGTTCTAAATGCTTCATCAAAAGGCAGCCATTTATAATCAGAATGTTCCTCTTTCCTCAATTTTACCTTCTTGCTCCTGGCCTTTCCTAAAAACAGAATAACTTTTTTTCTCATAGGTCTGCCCAGCCCTTCTCTATATGTGTAGGCTATCTGGGTCCTGAACCCTTCTACCTTTTCTATATCCAGGCCTGTCTCCTCCTTTGCCTCCCTTAAAGCCGCTTCCTCAACTTTCTCATTTTCTTCAACCTTTCCTTTTGGAAAATCCCAGTGACCTTTGACATTTTTTATAAGTAAAAACTCAAGGTCATCGTTAAATACTATGAACCCTGCCGAGAGCACATTCACATTTTTTCCCTCTTTCTCCTTCGCTCTCAGCCATATTTCGACTGCTTCCTCAGGGTCAACCTCTCTACCTTCAAATATGTAAGGTTTCCTTCCTTTCATCTTTTCTATAAATTTTTCAAAAGCCTTCTTCCCATCTATTTTTCCTTTGATATCCAGCCATGAAAAAATCAAAAATGAATCATAAATGAGGTCGATTACCTCCTCTTCTATTTCCTCTTTATTTCCTTTATCTAATGCCTCTTTCAACTCTCTTATCTCTGATTCAAGCTCAGCAATGTGGTGTTCAAGAGGTGTTTGCCTTAACCACTTACAAAATTTTTTATTTTTTTCAATGAATTCCAGGAATTTTAAATAGTGTTCCATGTTTAAGTGTTATAAAAAGATATGTGTTTAAACCTTTGGGGGAAGTGGGGTAACCTGGCAGCCTGCTGCCTTCGGGCGGCAGTGATCCCGGTTCAAATCCGGGCTTCCCCACCTAATTTTCGTAGATTTAAGAACAGTAAGAAAGTGGGAGGCTCCACGAACGAAGTGAGTGGAAAGGATTTGAGCCGGAGGTTCAAATCCGGGCTTCCCCATCTAATTTTCGTAGATCTATATTATCTATCAAAATAGCCGGCAGACCAAAATCTTTTTAATAGTTTTAACAACTCATTCAAACATGAAGGTAAGCGGAAAAGCATTTGGTTGTGGAGAAGTAGTCATGGTAACAATAGAGATAGAAGATAAAAAGATAAAGGACATGGAGTTTAAAATTGAGGGTCCATCCTATCTCAAAGAGGAAGCAAATAGAATCAAAGAAAAATTGATAGGAAAAAGGGTTAATAAAGAATTAATAAAGGACATGCTTATGAAGTCTGAGAGAAGAACGCTAACGCTTATCGCAGCTCTCCACAATGCACTAAATGAAGGCTAAGCCCTGCTCAACTCTTGCCAATTCAATACCTGTCGTTAACTCGCCAACAACTGCTCCTTTTGAATTGGCAAGTATGCTTAAAGAAATGAATTGAGTCCCCATGTTAAGAGATGTTCTTTCCCCTTCTAAGCCCAGGACATCTTCAACTAACTTAAACTCCTTATCACTTGCTTTGTATGTCATTAAAAATCCCTTATTCGTTGCATAGACCACTGAGCCAACTGTTGAATAATTTGCTATTCTTCTGGCCTCAAGCTCAATACCGAGAGCATCTTCAATGCTTTTCTTAACCTCCTCTTCCATTCTTGGATTGATGAGACCTCCTTTTTTTCCAATAACTATGTTGTTATTCAAAGCATTAAATTTAGTATTCACCAAAAAAACATCAATTCCTTTCTCTTTTAATATCTTTACCTCTTCTTCACTGCATATTGAAGGTAGCAATACCATATCCTCCAAAGCAACAGCATACGCACCATTCAGATTAGATTCAGCAATATTTATGTAAATTGGTTCAACATTCAAAGTTTCAATCACAGCACTTCTCAACTTTTTATTAACGTCTGTGGGAAAAAGGGAGAAAGATTCTGAAACTTCAATAAACAAGCCTATGTAAGGGTTCCCATGATAGCTACTTCTTCTTATCATTTTTCTTTGTCTCCTTCTTTTTTGATTGTTTTTTCTCTTTCCCTTTTGATTTCTTTACCTTGCTTGCCTTTTTCTCTTCTTTTTCACTCTCTTTCTTTTCTTCTTTTGCCATGTGTTTCTCCTCTACTTTTTCTTTCTCTGCCTTCTTTTTCTCTTCCTCTGGTTTTTCTTTACTTAGTGGTTTCTCCTTCTCCTCTTTTTTCTCCTCTGCTTTCTTCACTTTCTTTTCAGGCACCTTAGCCTCCTCATCTATGTGGAATATATAAACCACATCGTCCTTTTTAAGCATCTTAACCTTCACCCTTCTTGGTGGCTTTTGTATGCTATGGGCCCATATAAAGGCATTCAACTTAATACTTACCTTTGCTTCATTTCCTTTCATGTGCCTTAATGCAAACTCCTTTATTATTTTAATAGCTCTTGGTGCCCTCTTGTTCCTCGGCTTTCCATAAGCCTCTCTCAAATTTATTGTAAATATCTTCTCCATATTATCACTTCCTCCCCAATTCTTTCCTCATATTTCTTGTTTGTAATTTATCAGTTCTCCAATTTCTTCTTTTGGGATTATCAACAACCTTTCTGTTTGTTTTAGCACTAACAAAAGCAGGAACTCTCCTATTCTGTCTTGCCTTATTTACCAACCACATCTTTAAATTCAGACTTTTCTTTGACATCTTATCACCTCATTTTCTCACAAACCTTATCTTTCCTTCCTTTCTTTTTGAGATGTTCTCTAAAAGTTTAACAACCTCCTTTTCCGTTAAGGCCCTTCCTATTCTCTGAGCAAGCATTATTATATAATTTGCAACGTTTTGAAACTTCTGCTCATTAACAGCTTTGATATTCATCAATCTTTCAAACCCTTTTTCATCAACTGAAGACCTCAATTTGTTCAACAACTCATTTTCTAATGCCTGCTTTTCCATTAACTCCTTCAACTTTTTTTCCCTTATCTTCTCTAAATCATCCAACCTCTGCCACCTCTTTTGCTGTATTATCCAGTAAGCTTCTTCCTTTTGGTGTGAGCACCCTCCCTTTACCGTCCTCTGCTTTTTTTAGTAAACCTAACTTTTCCAGTTCTTGAAGAGCCTTTCTTATTATTTTACCACCAGCTCTTTTTGAATGCTCTGGCTTAACACCCCTGTTCTTTCTCTTAGCATATTCCTTTCTAAGTCTATTAACACCAACCCTGCCTTTTATGTAAGCTTTTCTTAAAATAGAGGCACTTCTTATCCACCAGAAATCCTCCTGTTCAGGAGGCCTTTCTCTATGGGCTCCGCTCTTTACATAATCCACAAACTCAGGCTTTTCCAATCCCATGCTTTTTAATTTTTTAGCTACAGCCTCTATCAAAGCTTTTGGAGAAACATCATACACTGTAACCATATTATCACCAAGTTTAAGCCTTTATTAAGAAAACATATTTAAATGTTATGGCAAGGGAGCATATATAAATATTTTCCCTCCAATTTAAGCAATGGAGCCTTTGATGTTTGTTGTTGGCATATTCCTACTCTACTTTGGAGACAAACTCCTTCATAAAAACATACTGGCCTTTGTATCAGAAAAAACGTATGTTGGGGTTTATGCAACTGCTATAATAACCTCAATGCCAGAATTGGTAGTGACTCTTTATGCTGCCTCAATAGGTCTTTATTCAATAGCAGTTGGAGCTCTGTTTGGAAGCAGTATTGCCCTGCTATTGCTTGCTCTTGGCTTACCTGCTATAATAAAAAGCATAAGAATAAGTGTCAAAACATCAAGAAAAGCATACATTCTCCTTATAGTCTCTCTTATAGTATTTGCACTGTTTATCTCTGATGATTTTCTTGCAAAAAAGCAGATTGTATTCAGCCATATAGAATCCATCATACTGCTTATGCTCGCCCTGACTTATGCTTATTTTTTAGCTGGAGATGTCAGGTTAAAGAGGAGAATAAAAAATGTAAATATCGTTGAAGGTATCTCTGGAGTTATCCTGCTCCTTCTCGGGGGAGTTTTATCTGTAAATGCAGTGGAAGGGTTAAGCTTAACCATAGGCATATCTCCTTATGCTGTCAGCGTTCTTTTGCTTGGATTGGGCGTTGCCCTGCCTGAAATAATCGAGAATATGCTAAAAGTAGAGAAGAACATCAGGTTAATAGAGCACAATGTTCTATTGAGCGTTATCTTCAACATTGTGTTTATTTTACCTCTTGCAAGTCTGTTCTTTGGGCCTATAATTATGAGTTATTCTCAGGCTTTTGATGGGCTGTTGATAGTTGCTGCGGGTATAATAGCCTTTCCCTGGAGTTTAAAAAAGAATGTTGAAGTGGATCAGACACTCGGCATTCTTCTGGTAGTTCTTTATGCATTATTCTCAATCTCAGTCATAATTAAAGCATTTTAACCACAAACAATAAGATTTAAAAACATTTTCAGGGATAAGTAAGTAATCAGAGGAGGTTATGTGATATGAAAGGAAAAATAATGCTGGGGATTATTCTCAGCGTTTTGATGGTTAGTGCGTTTGCAGCAGATTATACGCAGATAAGCTCTGCCTTAACTACCTTACAAACAGCCTTCTGCAACATCCTTCCCGCAGTAATAGGTGCTCTTGTGCTGTTTGCAGCAGTCATATTCGCTGCTGGACAGATGGTCGGAGCAGAGACAAGGGCAAGAGCCAATGTATGGGCAACAAACATGTTGATTGGTGCTGCCCTTGGTGTATTAGTTTATGTATTAGTGCCCTGGTTCCTTGGACTAATGTTTTCAAACATAGCATTGAGTTGCTAATCAAATTAAACCTTTGATTTTTAATCTCCTCTTTTCCCATTCTGAAATCTTTAAAAACACTCTATTCTTAATTCCAAAATATGGCAGAGATGTTTGATTCATTTAAAGAGCATTCCATAGCAGAGTTTTTTAAGAAAAATAGACACATGCTCGGATTCAGCGGAAAGGTCAGGAGTTTAACTACTGTTATCCATGAGTATGTAACAAACAGCCTTGATGCGTGTGAAGAAGCAGGAATTCTTCCTTACATAAAGGTTGAAATCCACAGCATGGGAGATAAATATAAAGTAGTTGTTCAGGACAACGGCCCTGGAATACCCAGGGAATTGATAGGTAAAGCATTGGGTCAAATGCTTGCCGGAACAAAGTTTCACAGATACATGCAACAAAGAGGGCAGCAGGGTATAGGAGCAGCTGGTTGCACAATGTTCTCTTTACTAACAACAGGAAAGCCCATTCATGTAATATCTGCTCATAATGGCACTGCTGTGAGTTGTGATGTTTCAATTGATTTCAAAACAAATAAACCAGTCGTAAAAAATATAGTGGAAAGGCCTGCAACATTCCACGGACTAATAATCGAAGGTTTTTTTGGGGATGTAAAGTTTGATAAAGGACAATATGGTCCTCTGGAATACATAAAAAGAACAGCAATAGCAAACCCTCATGCAACAATTGAATTGATAACGCCAGATGGAGAGAAATATCTCTTCAAAAGAAGTATTGACAGAGTACCTCAGAAGCCAAAAGAGGTAAAACCCCACCCTCTTGGAATAGGCCCTCATGATTTGATTGAGTTTGCCAAAGCAAGTAATGCGAAAAAACTTTCATCATTCCTGATCAATGATTTTTCAAGAGTAACTCAAAAGAAGGTAAATGAGTTGAAAGAATTACTGCCTGATATAGACTTCAATAAAGACCCAAAAGCCCTGAGCTGGCAGGAAGCAGAAAGAATTGTAAAAGCAATACATAAAATAAAGTGGATTGCCCCACAAACTGATGCTGTAATACCAATAGGCAAAGAGCAAATAGAAAAAAGTTTAAACAATGTATTAAAGCCGCAGTTTGTGACTGTTGTTGAAAGGCAACCCAGGATTTACAGAGGTGGAATTCCCTTTGTTGTTGAGGTAGGTATTGCCTATGGCCTAACAGATGAAAGCTTTCCGTTCAAAGGTAGTGTTATGAGGTTTGCTAACAGAGCTCCTCTGCTCTTTGATGCTGCTGGATGTGCTATAACTCAAGCAGTTAAATCTATTGACTGGAAAAGGTACAATATACAAAACTTTGATGAAGAGCCAATTGCAGTGTTTGTTAACCTTTCAAGTGTCCATGTTCCTTATGTAAGTGCTGGAAAGCAGGCAATTGCAAACGAAGAGGAGATTGTTAAAGAAATAAAAAACGGTATTATGGAAGCAGCCAGAACAATAAAAACATTCATAAGAAAGAGATACAAAGCAAAGGAAATAGAAAAGAAGAGAAAAGCCTTGCTCAGGTATGTTAACAGATTAAGTGAAGATTTAGCTGCTTTATCAGGGTTTAGCCAGGAAGAGTTAAAGCAAAAACTCATGCAATTAGTTGAAGAAAGATATAAACTTGGAGGTGGTTGAGATGGATAATGATAAATTGGCTTATGAAAGGCTTATTGCCCTGGGCAAAAAGATGGCCCAGGAAGTCGTTGAAGGAAAAGGCCCCACATTTGAGACAATTGTTAGAAGCAAAAGCAATATTTTATTTGATGAAAAGGGCTTTTTAAGGTTGGGTGAAAAAAGAGAAACAAGAAAATTCCTGAATGTTGGGCAGGCAAAAACATTTATGCAGACTGTTTCCATAGCCAACAAATTAAAGCAGTTCATAGAGCAAAACCTGCACACAAGTATAAGAGGTCTCTACTATCAATTAAAATTCTCATTAGGAGAGGATTTAGACGAATCATTGTTTGAAGAGCAGAGCGAAAGCAACGCATTGATTGAGGATTTAGAGGTTGCCCTGGGTGTTAAAAGAGAGGATTTTCATTTAACAACAGATAGAAAGGGGGTGCTTGCAGGGCCCATAAAAATAAGAGATTCATTTGGCGGAGAAGATATAATCATAGATGGGACAAAGCAGGGAAGAAGTGGATGGATGATTCCCTCTGATGTTGATAACGGAATGGAAATAATTGAGGTGGATGCTAACTATGTACTTGTAGTTGAGAAAGATGCACTATGGCAAAGATTAAATGAAGATAGATTCTGGCAAAAAGAAAAAGCAATACTCATAACCCCAAAGGGGCAGGCATCAAGGGGAACAAGAAGACTGCTCAGAAAATTAGCGGATATGGGGTTGCCTATAATTGTATTCACTGATTGTGATGCATGGGGATGGTATATCTATTGGACAATGAAAACAGGTTCAATGAACCTCGCTTATTTAGGTAGAGATTTCAGCGTGCCAGAGGCAAAGTTTGTTGGAGTAACCATGTCAGATATTGAAAGGTATAACTTTCTCAAGAAATTAACAATAAAAGCAAAAGAAGTTGATTTGAAGAGGGCAAGAGAGATGAAAGAGTATCCTTGGATAAAAAGGCATGTTGAATGGGTAAAAGAACTTGACCTAGTTTTAAAAACAAAAAAGAAGCTGGAACAGGATGCTTTACAGGGACCAAGATTAACATTTGTAGGAGATTATTTAAGGGAAAAGATAAGGAATGAAGAATTCCTGCCGTAGGTGATTTGATGGATTTAAGCAAAGCATCAAGCATTGCGCTGGCAAATTATGCAATTCAAAGGCTCAACGAAGGAGCAAGCAGAGAAGAACTGAAAAGCTTGAAGGAAGAAATGCTGAGAAGAGGATTTAATGCTCCTTTCAAACATATTCTTGCAAGTGTATTTAAAGAATTGGATAAAGAGGAAGCAAAGGATGTTGTTAAGCATATGAAGTACTTCAGACAAATAGCAATACTCAAAAAACTGGCTTTAAGAATGACTAATGTTGCCCTTGCTTCAATAAAAATGAAAGAGTATTTAGAAAGAGAAGGTTATCACGATTTAATACCTCACCTGCCTTTTAATGGAGATTATGTAAAGAGCATAATAAAAACAGGATACCTGGGAGCCATGCTCTACAAAGATATGATGAATGTGTTGAGTTCATTCGGAGAAAAAATAGAAATGTATGAGTTCAACATTAAAGAGTTAAGTTTTGAATATAAAGTGAAGGCTAAAAACGAGGAGGAGGTTAAAAAGAGATTTGGAGATGTAGAAATCACAGGTAGAGTAAAAAAACCCAGGATTGTACCTATAATAAGAAGCCCATCTGTAAGAAGAGCTCTTATTAGTGCGATAATCTCATACTCATTCGATGCATTAAAGCACCTTCTCTATCCAAAAGAACTTGATAAATACAATGCTATTTTACACAAACATGGAATTGAACCTTTAACCAGACTGGACTTCTTAGAAGGGTTTGAAGAGGCAAAGAAGGAATTAGCTGAGAAAGGCTTTATGGATGAGAGGGATGGGATTTACATAACTAAAAAAGAAATTGCCAAAAAAATAGAGGGGGCAAGACTAAAATTCAGAAAAAAGTTTATAAAGGCTGGTCACTTAATGCTCTTCGTACCTATAATAAAGCACTACCTTACAAAGAGTTTTAATGAAAGAAGAAAGTTAGGACTTTATCCAACCTTATCAGTAAAGCCCACTGAGCTCCAATTAGCATTTCTTAAATATGCAGATGTGGGATTCAATGCCTTTGCTGTTGTTAAAGAGAAATTAAAGATGGAAGAAAGAGCAAACTCAAAGCTCATATCAGCAGGTCTTCTGGCAGAAGAAAGAGATAAAGAATTTGTATCTAAGTTCCTCAACATAAGTAAAGAAGATGTGGAAAAAGGGGTAAGGTTAGTAAAAGGTTTAAGAGGAGGAAGAGGAGATGAGTTCCTTAAAGGTACTGGAAATAAAAAGAAGAAGTGATGTTTTAAATTATGAGGGGGCTGATGCTGTTTTTATAAAAACAAAACCCACCAAAAAACTCATTGCTCTATTGTTAGACATTTATCCTGACTTAAAGCAGATTTTAATATCCAGGAAAATGGTTAAGTACATGAAAAAATACATTCCTGTATTAAAGAATATGGGCATAAGAGTAATAATAAAAGAACTTAAAAGAGGGAGAAAACCATATCCAGATGAGTTAAAAAAGAGGGTTATCAAGTACGCTCTAAAACATGGGATTGAAAAAGCATCTAAAAAGTTTAAGATAGCAAGAAGAACAATCTTCTACTGGAAATCTAACAGTAGTTTCCGCAATCCTTAGGACAAGTGCCTGTTATTTCTTTAATCCTTTCACATAAATTCTCGTTCCACTCCTCCTTTACGCAACCTCCACATTCTCTATAAGAATCAATATAAGCACTTAAAACATTCATTGTACCCATTATCTCTCCCCAGACTAAACTGCCATCTCTATCCCCACATGCTCTTTCATATCTTTCCGAGGCACAGCCTTTATGGGCATCGCAATGAGCATTGCATGTGGTGTAAAAGTTAATTAAGAAGTGTAAAAACCTCTGCTTTTCTCCGCAAACACCAAATGCATCATCATAAACCCATTTCTCATTGCCATCCTGGTCAATTTCCTTTTTACAACATAGAACCTTGTAAGGGTCTGTACTGCTTTTCATCTCGCAATACTGGTCCTCTCCCATTGCCTTTGCCTCATCTATTTCATTAAGCAATGTCTGCCACTTTTCTATGTACAATGTTTTGAATAATCCAAGCTTATCAAAATAGTGTCTGTAAGCAAGAACGCTTATTGTCATCAACTTATCAACTTCCATTTCATTTTCCTCTAAACCTTCATCAGGTTGAAAAGGTTCTATCATATCCTTATATACTTTTTCTCCTTCGGGAAAAGAGTAAAGGCCAAAGAAGGCTGATGCAGCACATATATTCTCAGCAGGGTCATAAGGATTGAAATTCTCTCCTCCGCACATCTTTATGTGCTCAGGCATATCTCCTAAACTTAAACGATTATCCTCAAATGGTTTCACAGGAGGATACTTAACAAACATCAATCCGAATCTGTAAGGAATGCAAAGAGGCGTTGTGCTTCCAACCTTGCTTTCAGGGTCGCAAAGGAAATAACAGGGCCAGTTTTTGTTGTTCCCGTTGTACCTCAATTTAAGGTTTTCCCACTGCCTGAGCTGTGAATCATACTTATTATCTGGGTCATCCAGAGCAAGGTGAATAATTGTCTCAACAGGAGCCTGAGGGAGTTCCCAGCCATGATTTGATGAAGTAGCGCCATGATAACATTTGTACTGGCTGCAAAACTGCACTTTATAAGGTGTATAACCTCCTCCTGTATTTCTGGATGATGTAAGCTGAATTATTGATTTTAAGAAGTACTGGTCCATATCATACCTATCAGCAAAGAACTCAATTGTCTGCAATATAATGTCATTTCCAGCTTCACACTTATCCTTTGAAAAGGATGCTGTTTTGAAATCTCTAAGATATTGGGGAAACTCTTTAAATGAATAAGGCACAACACAGGCATTACATCTGTAAATTTCTTTGTCCTTATCATTTATTGTCATTTCTTTCAAGGGCACATATTTACCTATGACTTGCTTTCCTTCATGATAGTACTTATAAGATGGCTGGGGTCTGTACAGGCCACATGTATCAATCAAACCATCAGTTGAAAACATAATGAGTTGATAAAGTTTTTTCTTATAGTAATCCTGACAATATGAAAAGAACATTGAAAAAGCTGGATTGTTTTCTTTTAAAAACGATGTCTGGCTTTGCTTGTAGATGGTTAAACCACATGTAGGACAGGCTCCAAGAGGGGAATCCTGTGTAAATGGCTGCACAATAACTCCAAATACTCCGCTTTCAGCAAAAGCATCAGCCCCTCCCATAAGCATGGTGTAAAACTCCCTTACAGAGTAGTCCGTCCAGCACGGGTCTGATGTATTAATGAAGGTATAATAAATAAATACAGGCTTGGCATATGTTATCGTTATGTTTTTAGCAATCATGAGAGCTTGAGTTATCAAATAGGCTCCGCTGCATGTGCCCATCTTCTCAGCGTACCTTGTATCTATACCAAAGCCTATAATATCAACCGCCTCTTTAAACTCATCATCATTTTTAAGCTTTTCAAGCAATGGTGCCATATCCGTCAAATTCATTGTAATTGAAAGACCAACATAGTATCTCCCCTCTTTTTTCTTTGGGCAAATGCTTCTGAGCTTTTTAACCTGCTGAATAATTCTTTCTCTGTTTTTAGCATCATGAACATCAGGCATAGCCTCTGAAAATATCATCAAAGGCCCCAACCCGCAAAGCTTTTCCCCGAGTTCGTATGAATTGTCTTCCTTGGGCACAGTTCCGTTATGGTAAAGAACAAAAACAGGAATAACTGAATGAGTTAGATAGCAGGCAGACCTTTGAGGTAATAGGCCTGTTATAATGTAAAGCTCATCTGTTCCTCTCACAACCTTCTCAGCATAGCCAAGGGAGCTATTGCAGTACAGATTTCCTTCGTTAAAATCTCCGAAGTAAGGGCCAAGGCCGAATGTAAATTGCCTCGGATAGTAATCATCTTTTTCCAGAGATTTTTTGTAAAAATTCTCAAAGTCCTGCGGGGTCTCTAAATAAAAATAGCCACAATCTCCACCGAGCAAAGAGGGGTCATAGCCAGTTCCGAATATCCTATCAAATATACTTTTTGGTGTTGTCTTATTCCTGCAAACCCAGACATTGCATATCCCTTCCCTTACATTAACAGAACCCACAAGGTCTGAAAGTTTATAGTTCTCCAGAAGACCAAGGCGTTTAGATTCCTCAACATAATCGTGGATGCTATTGCTCAATACATTCTTCACGCAACCACTCAAAAACAAAATGAGTAGTGCAAAAAGTATGTAAATTCTTTTCATTGAATTAAGATTGCTCAAAAACATTTTAAAACCTATTTACCGACATAAGCTTTAAACTTTTCAGTCACAACAAGAAGGGAGCTCCTTCCTGTTCTTACCTCCTTTATAAACCCTCTACTAACAAGGCTTTTTATCACAGGATAAACCCACGAACCAAATATCTTTGCCATCTTGCTTTTAAGGACCTTTCCTTCCTTTTCCACTATGGCTAAAATCTTAAGCTCTTTTTTAGATAGCTCTGCTTCTCTCACAAACCTCCTTATGTATCTAACATAGTCAGGTTTTATAGTCATGCTGTAATAGCCACTAACTTCCCTTATCATTATTGCTGAATCTCTTTTATCATACTCCTCCTTTAACTCATCTAAGAACTTTTTGATTTTAGATGGCTGAATCCTCAATCTCTTCGCTAAATCCTCGACCGAAAACTCATCAGGAAGCAGAAAAAGAATGGACTCAATTATTCTTTTGTAATCCTTCATGCTCCCCACCCAGAAGCTGAATAATAATTTCACCAAAAACCTTCTCCTGGAATATATCTACTAATTGCTCATTAGCCAGAAAAAGAACACTCATTAAACTCAACACAGGTTCATCACCCATAATTGTAGAAAACCTGACAAACCCCTTTTCATCGACATTCCTTTTAATTCTATCAAGGACTTCCTGAATCTTCAACTCAATACTTTCCCCTTCTTCAAAGAATTCGTAGTTAAAATCAATCTTCTCTTCAATGGGCTTTTTCACAATTGCTCTTTCTCTCTCCTTATATGCTTTAAACGCTTTCTCAACCACATTTATAACTTCATCAAGAGTAATAGGTCTCTTTCTCCTTGGCCTGACAACAACATCAATATCTGGCGGAGGAACATCCTCAATTTTATCCTCCTCTTCCTCATACGAAAGCATTATGCTTTGAAACTTCAGCAGAATGGAGCAGGCCAATATAACACTTCCAGGCACATCAAAATCCATCAATCTCATCTTCCTGACTTTCTCTATGTACTTTTTAACAAGCAACTCTATATCCACATCCCAGGGGTCTATTTTATTTCTAACAACTAAATCAACAAGCAAAGACCTCCAGGTAGGTTGTTTAACCATCTCCTCAATATCAATCATCACTGAATTTAAGGCTAATGTGTTTTTAAAAATAATGTGCTCATATAAGGATATGAAAGGCATTGTTATCAGTGAAGAGGAAAGTCCCTCAACCCTCAACTTCAAATTTATAGCTCTTGAAGATGTGAAAAAAGGGGACTACATAAGCATTAGAACTGAAGAAGGATTGATAATAGGAAGTGTGAACGAGCTCTATTTCTACAATGAATACCTATCAAAGTCAAATGTGCTGGCAGAGGTTCCTGAACTCTCTAAAATTATAACAAAGGAAGAAAACATGCTTATTGGTGTTTGTAGTGTTCTTGGCTTATACAGAGAAGGTAAATTTATCAGGGCATTAAAGCCACCCTCACCAGGAAGCATAGTTGAAGAGGTTGAAGACAGCGTTCTTCAATCATTTTTTGGATTTGTGAAAGAAGGTATTGAGATAGGGAATGTAAAAAACAGGAGGCTAAATGTAATAGTGGATGTAGAAAGAGCTCTGGGAAAGCATATGGCTATTTTAGCCATGAGTGGAGCCGGGAAAAGCAACCTTGTCTCAATCATGTTCGAGCAGTTGGTTGAAAAGGCTATTATACCCCCTATTATAATAGATATCCATGGGGAATACAGTCCCTTCAAAAACATCATAAATGCTATTGAGATTAAGGGGGAAAATATAAAAATCCCTTTTAAATCCCTCTCATCAACCCTCTTCAGGCAAATATTCCCCAGTTTATCTGACCCTCAGGAATTTCTTTTGTCTAAGGCAATTTCAAAATACAAAAAAATGCTGAAGAAAAGGGCAATAAACCCGGGCTTAAAGCACCTATACAAAATAGTTAAGGAAATTGATGAAAGTAAAGGAATAAAAAATGCTCTACTCAGAAAAATCAAACATCTCCACAAATTAAGAATAATAGGAAATGAGTCATTTGACTTTCAACAGCTGTTAAAATTTGGAAGCAGAATAATAGTAAATCTATCTTCAATCTCAAATGAGAGAATAAGGAACCTGAAAGCTTATTACATTCTAAAAAGGTTATTTAAATTAAGAAAAAAGAATTTGATTCCTCCTTTTGTTGTTTTTGTGGAAGAGGCTCATAACTTAGCTCCTGAAACAATAACAAAGGAAATGAGCCTTGCAAAAAAGGAGATAGAAAGAATAGCAAGAGAAGGCAGAAAATTTGGAGCGTCCTTAGTTATAGTAAGCCAGAGGCCAGCCCATTTAAGCCAGACAGCTTTAGCCCAATGTTCAACCCATGTTTTCTTAAAAATAGTAAATCCAAATGACCTAAAGTACATTGAAAGTGTTTCAGAATTTGCATCAAGCGATGTAATGAGAAGCATTCCCTCATTGGATATTGGTGAGGCTATAATAACAGGCTCGGCGGTAAATGCTCCTGTAATTGTAAAGGTAAGGAAAAGGAGAAAAGAACTTGATGAGTACAAAAACAAAGGATTAAGTGAGATGATAAAAGAGTGGAAAGATAAAAAGCACGAGGATTACTCTTACTACAATTAATTAATCACTCTCTTTTTCCATGAGCTCTTTTTCCATTTTCTTTATTTCTGAATACACATTGTCGTGGAATCTTTCAGCATCTGAAAACTCAACATCATAAATCGCAATCTCATACGTTGGATG
>JALVSQ010000035.1 GCA_027024255.1 Microcaldota archaeon | reverse complement strand
AAAACCACCTAAAAAAATACTCAAATTCACCTTTTATTTTATAGTCTTTAGTCAATTCAAATTTTAAATTTAACAAATCATAAGGCTCATGAATATTACTTTCTTCATATTGTTCAAACTTCCATATACCTTTTAATAGTATCTCATTTGCATTCAATACACAACCTAATATTAAAAACAAAAAAATTATTCCTAATATACTGAACTTCTTATTAGTTAATTGCACTTGCATTTTAGTCCTTTCGTAAAATATTTAGCCTCTTTATCTCGTCTTAAAAGTAATCCTCTTGCTGTTTCAGCAGACCATAAACGCTTCATATCTGTTATTTCCTTTGCTATTTTATTGTATTCTCCATTTTGAAGATGAGTTTGAATATTTCTCATTTCTTTTCTTCTATTTCCACTTAACCCACTTCCTCTATTATATACTATAGATAATAATGCCCCTTGACAATGTGGATGTAGGTTTATTATTTCAGGATAAATATTATATGTATATTGTGCATATCTAGCTTTACTAATTCGACTAAGTTTTACACCAATATCTTTAGTTGTTATAATATCACTAACAGTTGATAACTTATTTACAGCATTTTCCCCTTTTAAACCTGCTACTGATTGAAATTTTATAATTTCAGCACTTGTATAAAGTCCATTTAAATCAGAAGCTATTTGTGATGAACTCTGCTGTCCTAAGTCATATCCATAGCCAATAGTTATACCACTACTGCCTAAAACATTTCCATTTTTATCTTTTGGAACATAAGCATATTTTTTAAATCCTTCATAACTTAAAATAAACTTTATGGTTTGTTCCGAAGCTTTTAAATATTTACCATTACTAAGTTTAAAATCTATAGTTTTACAATCATTACCACATCCACCCCCAACAAACCCCTCAACCAAAGCAATAGGATGAATAAAAGTAGGAGTCTTACCCTTACCCACCAAATCTTTAGGAAACAGAGCCAACTTTTCAAGCCTATCTTCAAACATCTTTTTTCTATCGTTTTGATTATGATTTTTCATATAGTCTAAAATGGGTTGAAACTTTTCTTTTTGGTACTCCCACTCTGACTCATGTTTGACCATCATGTAACTTAGCTCTTTTCTCTTCTCTTTTGTTAGACTCAGTGAAGCAAACTCTCCTGCTTCTAGTTTTCCGTCTTTGTTTTTGTCTATTTGTATCTTTTGTAATATGGCTTTAAAGGTGTCATTTAGCTTCTCTTTGTCTTGTTGTGGGGTTTTGTCTTCTTCTGTTTTCTTTTCGTAATATTTTGAAATATCTTCAAATATCCCTATTTTATCTGCTCCTGCTTCATCTATGAGGGTGAAGTTTGAGAATGTTATGCCATGAGTAAAATACTCTTTTTTCTTTTTTACATAGAGTCTTATGTTTTCATCTATACAAACATACTCGTTTTTATCTTTGTCTTTGAGAATTTTTAATTTACTTGGAGACTTTCTTATGCTCTTTGTTAAAACTTCACTCTCTTGTGGTACAGGTATAAACTTCTTATAGAAATCTACATGAGCTATATGTACACTATAAATCTTATTTTCATCAAGTGTCTCTCCCACCCACTCTTTTATTTGTTGGCGTTTGGTATTTTTATTATTTGAAAGTTCTAATTCTGTTCCACTAGGGGCTAACTTATAGAAGTTTGTATCTGTTTTTACCATACCTTCTCGTATACTTGTATTTTTAGTGGTTACTCCATAAATGGCATCATCCAATATAAATAGCTCTTTTTCATCTTTGGGTACTACAAATAGATTCTCTTTTGGTCTTAGCTTCTTCTCTTCATCACTTAAATCTTTTGGGTCTTTTTTGTATGCTTCTTGGGCTTTTTCTATGAAGCCTTTCAAATCATCAAAAGTAAAAACCTCTAAGTGTACCATTTTGTCTAACTCTGTTTCAGACCATTCACTATTATAGACACCTAACTTTCCTAACTCCTCTCCTGCTTTTACTTTAAAGTTTAGTGACGCTGGTTTTAGGTTACTTCCTGCCATCTCTTTCATGTGGGGTTGTACTATACCATTATTCTTTTTAGTATAAATATGAACTTCTGGTATCTTAGCTTTTATATTAGAAGCATGTATGGTTGACTTTGAACTTACAACAGCAGGAGTTCCATCTGCTTTAATGGCTTTTAAAACTTTATATCGTTTATATTTCTTCTGCTCTTCTGTTTGGTAGGGATGAACTGTAATACTACTTTTATCTTTTAGCAATCCCTCAGATGGACTTGTATTTTTATTACCTTTTCTCATGTTGGGCTTAGAACCTGTAACTGTTGTTACCACTGCTTCATATTGTAAGTTTGAGATATGAACATTGTATCCACTCGGCATTTTTATTCCATTTACCGTTAAGAGTTCATATCTTCCATCTTTATTGGCTATAGGTTTACCCAACACTACTTTGTCTCCAAACTTAACAAACTCATCTGCTTTACTATTGTCTGATGTTTTTCTTGCATAAGCAGAAGCTCCCATAACAACATACTCCTCAAACTCATATTCATAGCTTGGAGCTGTATGCATAGAGAGAGAGTAGAACTTTAATCTATTTCCTTTTGGGTATTCCATTTTATGTTCTAACAGAAAAAAGCCTGTTGAGTAGAGTACCTCAAATTCACCAAATGTATCTTCTAGTTTATTTTTTAGATACTCTTTATCTATTCTATAATAAACTAACTCACCATCAGCAATGGCTCTTATGCTCTCTACTTCAAAATCTATCTCAAACTCTTTAGCTTTTAAATGTACTCCTCCATGAAACAATCCACTTGAATTAAAAAGGTATTGAGCTGTTTTATCTTTAAAGAGTATCTCTTCAAATATCTCTTGGTCACTTTTTGTTTTTGTGGCTGTGTTACTTCTTCTTTTGAAGGGGTAGGCAAACTTAGGTATCTTTACTTCATTAGGCATCTAAGTTCTCCTCCATTTTAAGATAAATCAATTGGCATTGCATCCAAATCCTCCCCCTCATTAAACTCATCTTCAAACCCTGCCACACCACCTGAACCACCTTGAATTATAAGCGACCCCTTAATAACCACATCCCCCTTAAGCGTTATCCCCCCATCAATAGTAATCGTCCCACCAGGAGCCTTAGCATTAAAAGTCTTACTCTCAATCGTATAAACCTTAGTAGTCTCTTTTATAGACTTTCCAACTTTAACATCTATCTTACCATTGACTACATGTTCAAAGTCAGCTCCTGTAGTTATCTCATGGTTAGCAAAGGTCTCATCTATTCTGTGGTTTCCTATTTTAGTT
>JALVSQ010000034.1:34193-73379 GCA_027024255.1 Microcaldota archaeon | reverse complement strand
AGAAAAGAAGAATATAAGTCTGGCAAGACTTTCAAAAGAAACGGGTATCTCCATTCACACACTGCACAAATATGAAATGGGACTTGTAAAGCCAGAGGAAAAAAACGCCAGAAAAATAAGCGAAATCCTTGGAGATATAACAAAACCAGTGGCTCCAAAAAGGTTTGAAATGATAACAAGGGTAAAGCTCTTTATTCCTTCAAAAGAAGGCATAAATCTTCCTGTTGCCAAAGTCTTCCTTGACTACAATGTTGATATAAAAACAGCAACGAAAAGGAGCAAAGTGATAAATAAATTTATAGAATATGGCCTGGTATATGTAAAGCTTGGCAAAAAGAAATCATCTAATATACCCGTAGTAGAAGAAACAGTTGCAGATGATGTTAAGCTGTTGAATGAGAAAATAAAGCAAATTCTGAACAATTACATTTTTTAATAGTTCCTTTAATCTTACACTTATGGAAGAAAAATACCTGTTCAAAGAAGGGAAGGTTTCAACAGGCATTGAAGACCTTGATGTAATAATGGAAGGTGGATTTGATAAATCAAGCAGTGTAGCCATACTTGGGCCTGTGGGTTTTGAGAAAACACTGTTTGGCCTGCACTTTATGTCTTCTGCAAACACAAAGAACTACTACTTAACATTTGATATGAGCCCAAAGGAGATTAAAGAAAAGGCCAAAGAGTATTCAATAAGCTTAAATGTTGAGAAGTTCTTTGATGGCTACTCAAAACAGGCAGGCATAAGGGTAAGTGAAAACGATGTGATGATAGAGGGACCAACTGCCCTGAACGATATTTCATTAGAATTAAACAAGGTTCTTCAAACAATTCAGCCATGGCAGACACCTAAATTCTTCTTTCATTCATTCTCAACCCTCTTGCTCTACAATCCCATTGACTCAATGATGAAGTTTTTTCAGGTAATTGAAGGCAGAATCAAAGAAAGGAATGGAGTTGTTATGATTCTGCTTGAAAAAGGGTTGCACGATGAATCAAACCTGAATTTGATATTGAGGAGCTGTGATTATGTGTTTAACATAGAAAAAGACGGAGAATGGGTAATTAAATCCTCATTTCTGCCCTTTCCAATATCATTTGCTGTTACAGGCAATGGAATCTCAATATTGTGAGGTGAAAGAATGGAGATAAGCAGAATTAGAGAATCTGGATTTGAATATGCAATTGTAGATAGAAAAGGTAAGGTAATCGAAGGCTCAATTAGTTCTGAAGAATATGTGGATATATTTAACAGCCTGGCTTATTTATTCGAGCTTGGCGGAGATGAGCTGAAAGAAGTTGAAATAGACAGCGAAACAGTTGTAGCAATAGGCAAAATAGACGAAGAAAGAATTGTTATAGTAAAAGCAAACAAATCCCAATCAGAAAATCTGAAAAAGCTTATGAGTGAGTAAAATGGACGAAGATGTTTTATCCAGATACATATCCAACCCAAATGGAAATATATTTGTGCTAACAAACCTGCCAGAGGTTGTAAAAGGCACATTGTTTTCAAGGTATAGTAGAAGTGATAAAAGCTTAAAGGAATTGCTCTTAACTGAATTTCTCTCAAATAAAGACCTCGGCATTCTGGATGGGAATGTAAACAAAGAAAAGGCAGAGGAATTTTATGAAAGGGTGTTGATAGGCTATGGCGATGATAGCGTGGCAGAGCTGGCCTTCATCCATGTTGGTATTGAGAATGTGAGCAATATAGCAACAAAAGCACTCGAAGATGCAAGAATAGGAATATCCCCTCTCGAAAAAAGCACAAGGTATGTGTATTTTGATAAAAAAGAGGGTGGAAAATACAAATATTATAGAGAGCCAAGAATAATGGAAAAATTTGGAGAGGAGTATGAAGAGGTGATGGACTTTTTATTTGATACATACTCAAACCTCATAAAACCTTTAAACGATTATCTGAAAGAGAAGTTTCCAAGAGAAGAAGGTGTAAGTGAAAGAGCTTATAACTCTGCAATAAAGGCAAAGACATGCGATGTGTTGAGGGGCTTATTGCCAGCAAGCACACTAACAAACCTCGGGCTTGCAGGGAACGGAAGGGCATTTGAATACTTAATAATAAAACTAAGAGCTTCTCCATTGAAAGAGCTAAACGAGATTGCTGAAAAAATGCATGATGAAATAAGGAAAGTTTTGCCAAAGTTTGTAAAAAGAGCATTCTCAAAGCATGGAGACATGTGGGTAGAATTTTTCAAGAAAGAAAGAGAATTATTTACAAAGTTTTCTTCGCTTAACTCCACAGGCAATGGTGAATTTGTAAAGCTGGTCAAAGTTAAAGGAAGTGAGGATGATGTTATCGCAGGCATCATCTATGCTTTCTCATCTTTAAGTTATGAAGAAGCATTGAGCATAGCAGAAAAGATGAGTAAAGATGAGAAAGTGGATTTAATAAGAACTTACTTTTCTTTCAGGAAGAATAGAAGGCATAAACCACACAGAGCATTTGAATTAATCAGTTATACTTTTGATATAATAGCCAATTTTGGAGCCTATAGAGATTTACAGAGGCACAGGATCCTAACCCAGATGAGGCAAAACCTAACAGTTGATTTGGGTTATGATATGCCTGAGGAAATAAGTGAGATAGGAGAAGAAAAAACATGGAAGGAGGCAATGGAAAGAAGTGCTGAGCTTTACTATAAAATAAGGAAGGAGCTGCCTTATGAAGCCCAGTATGTTGTGCCCTTTGCTTATAGAGTAAGATTTCTATTCCACCTGAATTTGAGAGAAGCATTCCATCTATGTGAGTTAAGGAGCTCCGAACAGGGTCATCCAGATTATAGAAGGATTGCTATAAAAATAGCTGATGAAATAAAGAAAGTGCATCCTATTATTGGAGATATGAAATTTGTTAATAGAAAAAAGGTAAGCCTGGAAAGAATAAATGCCGAGGTAAGGATAGATAAAAAGATAGAAGAGCTTAAGAAAAAATACGGTTCATCTCTTAACTAAATCTCTGGCTGTCTTGTTTGGAGGAAAGAATTTACCCTCCTTACTTATAACAGGATATCCTGTTTCCCTGGCAATCCTCAACAGCTCCTTTTGGGGAATTGAGAACTCTCTTGCATCTAAAAGTTTGTATTTTCCAAAAGGAGTTTGCTCTTCAATAATGTTGAGTGAAATCTTCTGCAGGGTTCCCCCAACTTCAATTTCAACAACAAGTTTTCTGGGCATTGCTGCGTTTTCTTTCAAAGAAAGGTTTATAAATGTGATGGAATTTTGGGAAATGTTTAAAAATTCTTTTGAAAAAAGTTGGTTCATGCTCACAAAGGATAAATACGGACCAGAAAGGATAGTAGAGGTTTATGACTCCAACACAGGCATGGAAGGCGTTCTTGTTGTTGACAACACAGCAAGGGGACCTGGAAAAGGAGGAATAAGATTTGTAAGGGACATAACAAAGGAGGAGGTTGCAGGGCTGGCAAGAGCAATGACGTGGAAGAATGCTCTGGCAGAGTTGCCTTTTGGAGGAGCGAAAGCAGGTATAAAGGCAAAGGAAGGCATTGATAAAAAGAAGGCAATAAAAGCATTTGCAAGGCTTTTGAAGCCTTATTTAGGCACTGTGTACATAGCAGGGCCTGACATGTACATGGGAGAAAAGGAGATGGCTATTGTTGCCTATGAAGCAGGATTTAACGCGGTGACAGGAAAACCATCTACTCTTGGAGGATTACCTCACGAACTCGGTTCAACAGGATTTGGTGTTGCTAAAGCCATTGAAGAGATGATTAAAGTCCTGGGATTGGATAAAAACTTAAGCGTTGCAATTGAAGGATTTGGAAATGTTGGTACATTTACAATGAAGTTCCTAACAGAGATGGGGTTAAATGTAGTTGCAGTTTCGGATTCAAAAGGCTTTGTTTACAACAGTAAAGGGCTGGATTACAATGAGTTGATGAAAGTAAAGAAAGAGAAAGGAAGGGTTGATGCTTATGCTAATGCAGAGAAAAAAGGAATGCCAAAAGAGCTATTTGAACTGGAAGTTGATATACTAATACCTGGAGCAAGACCTCATGTAATAAATGAAGGTAATGTTGATAAGATAAAGGCAAAGTACATTGTTGAGGCAGCAAACATACCTGCAACAGAGGAAATTGAGGATAAGCTGGCAAAAAAAGGGACTTACATACTGCCTGACTTTCTGGTTAATGCAGGAGGTGTTATAAGCTCTTATGCTGAACTCCTCCATTACACACCCGAGAAGATGTTTGAGCTTGTAGAATACAAAATAAGGAGAAACACAAGAAAGGTCCTTGAACTTGGATTGGAAAAAGGAGAGAGAAATATGAGGAAACCTGCATTGACCATAGCAAAGCAGAGGGTTGAAGAAGCTATGAGTTATATGGTGTAAAGTGAATCTCCCTAAATTTTTTATTTAATTAAGCTAAAAAGTAAAAGAAGAAAAATAAAATTCTGTTAAAACTCAAAGTCCTCTTCATCCTCTTCCTCATCCCAGTCCTCATCATCTTCCCAATCAAAGTCCTCTTCATCATCCATCCAGAGCATACTCTCACCTGAAAGCCCATTCTCAAAGAAAGGTTTTTAATCTTAACTCAAATTTCCCAAAAGGTTATTAAATGAGTTATGCAAAATTTTAACCATGAGATGGTTATTATTTATTGTTGCTCTTGCCTTACTCCTTGGATGTATTTCCCAGCCTGAAGTAAGCGAGGATAAAAACATAAGTGGAGAGGTAAAGATAGTAAAGGAAGAAAACAAAACAATTCAGGAAGAGAAAGAAGTGAACGAGGAAAATGATGATTTTAGCTATGATGTAATGGATTACATAAACAATCCCGATGCCCCTTTATCAATAAGATTTTACGATGTAGGTTATGGAGGAAAGAACGGAAGGTTGATAATGATAAGCAAAGAGGATTTCAATGCTGTAATCTACTCGGTCCCTCATGAAAACTACCAAAAAGGGATAAGCTATCTTGCCTCAAATGCTGATGATGTTGAGTTGCTTATAATCCCTTCTGAAATAAACGCAGATGATGTAAGTAAGTTGATTAAAGCAGTAAATATAGGCAAAGTTGTACTGCCTGATTTTGAGTCTGAAAGAATAAATGAAATAGAGAGCATGTTCAAATCAAATGGTATTGAGGTTATAAAAGCAAAGAACGGAGACCTTCTCAAATACAACGGCATAACATTCAAATTCATTGCTCCGTTTCCTGATGATTCTTTAAGCGGAGCAAACAACAATGCAATAATAATGCTGTTGCAGGACAGAAACTTCTCTTTCCTTTTCCTGACAGATGCAGTAGATGGGGAAATTCAAAAGGTAAATGCCTATGTAAAACTGGAAGAAGTAAATGGAGTGGAAGCTCCAAACTACGGCATGGACATAACACCAGGGCCTGTAACCCTGTTGTTTGATAAAATAAAGCCCAAATTTATAGTGGTTGATGGCTACAAAGAAGATGTTTCTGCAATAGGCACAGATGCAAGGCAGTTCTTTGAAGAATATGCGAGAATAAAGAAGATAGGTTTATTCAAAGTATGGAACAACGGAACAAGGATAAACTATGATGGGGTTGTCTGGAATGTTAGCTAAAGCAGTTGTATCTCTTGGGGGTAGTGTTGTAAATCCGGGCAGGCCAGATGTAAGCTTTGTAAAGAAGGTTTGCAGAGTTTTCAACTCTTTCAGAGGAAAGCTCGCTATTTTAGTTGGTGGAGGAGCTTATGCAAGGGAGTATGCAAAAGCAATAAGGCTATTAGGCGGTAATGAATATGAGAGTGATATTGTAGCAATAGAAGAAACAAGGCAAAATGCCATGCTCGTAAAAGCATGCCTTAAAGATGTTTATCCAAAAATCCCTGAAACATTTGAGGAGGCAAGCATAGCCCTTAAATTATTTGATAGGGTTGTTATGGGTGGAACAATCCCGGGCATAACAACCGATGCTGATGCTGTTTTACTTGCTGAAAAGATAAATGCAAAGAGAATTATCAACATAAGTAATGTAGATGGTGTTTATGATAAAGACCCCAGCAGGTTTAAAGCAAAGAAATTCAGCAAGTTAAGCATAAACGAATTCTATAAAATGGCTCTACAAGCAGATAAAAGAAAAGCAGGCCAGCACTTCATATTTGATGTTGTGGCAATAAAGCTTGCCATGAGAAGCAGATTAGAGATTCATTTTGTAGGAAAGAACCTCAAAGATATTGAGAATGCAATAAAAGGAAAAAAACATGGAGGAACTGTTGTCAGCGCTTCTTCCTCTTCTTAGGCTTTGAAGGCAGAAGTTTCGCAACCTCTTCTTCACTCAATCTTTTGAAGATGCCCTCGCTTGACTTAATGTAAGCAACCTCAAACGATTTTGAAGTCCATTCACTATCGACCTCAACAAGTGCAGTTATGCCAAGCTTTATAGCCTCCTTTATGGAGAGGTTAGGTCTGTACTTCTTTTCCAGTATTGAATCAACCTCCTTTTTATATTCCCCAATTGAATCTGCCATGTAACCTGTATAAGCACCGCTCGGCTCAATCTCGTAAAGGCCAAGCCTTCCACCGTCATAACCTCCTACAAGCAAAGAGACTCCAAAAGGTCTTGCACCACCATACTGCGTGTAAAGCTGCATTATATCTGCAACATACTTAACAACATTGATTACAGATGCTGGCTCATTGTAAACAAGCCTGTGTCTCCTTGCCTCATCTCTCGCTAAATCAACAAGCTTTCTGACATCTGCAATAAGGCCTGATGCCGTGAGGAATATGTGGTCATCAACTTCAAATATCTTCTTTATCGTTTCCTTTTCAACCAGTCTTGAGAAGGCAACCTTTGTTGCCACAAGAACAAGGCCTTCATTCACCTTTATGCCAAGACTTGTGGCTCCTCTTTTTACTGCTTCTTTTGCATACTCTACCTGGAAAAGCCTGCCGTCAGGACTAAAAACAGTTATCGCTCTATCGTATGCTTGCGGAGATACACCATACATGTTAAACACCTTTTAACCTGTTTAATCCATTTGGTTTTTAAAGTATGTAGGAACCCAGGTGGTGACTAGAAGGGGTTCCTACTACCTCCTTGTAGAGGAAACACATTTTTGAGGTTTTTTGGAACCCAGGTGGTGACTAGAAGGGGTTCCTACTACCTCCTTGTAGAGGAAACACATTTTTGAGAACTAAAAATCCAAGGAGAACAAGAAGAATTCAACTTAAACACCCCATAAACAAAAACACTTTTAAACAAAACCAGGCCAGACTAAGCTATGCTAACAAAAAGAATCAATCCTCCCATTCTAGATGATGAAGTTGAGAAGTTAGGAGTAGAAATAAGCACAGAACTTGAAATAAACGAAGATATTGCATTTGTAAAAAAGTTAAGCGAAAAAAGGCTTGAGTATTTCACAATTCCTTTCAGTCATTACTTAGCCATAAAGCACCTAAATAAAGAATTCTATAAGCCCATAGGCGTTGGTGGATTGATAGAAAGTAAAGACGGGTTTATAATAACGCTACAAAATGAGATTGTGCTGAGTGCAGCAGGCATTACATACAAAAGGGACAAACAGCTTTCAATCTCTTACATGGGCTTTTGTAAAGTTGGACCTTTCTCCAGAGATATAGTGAATGAGAATCTTTTCTTTGAGCTTGAGGAAGAGCTTGGATTGTTGAAAGAAGATGTTAAGATGGTTGATGTAAAGCCCTTTGAAAATGAAGAGTTGTTGTTTATTGCTTACATGAAAACAAACCTTGACAAAGAAACAATTCTCAGGCTAAGCAACACAGCCATAGACAGATGGGAGTATGAAGAACTACTCTTCATTGATGAAAGCAGATTAAAAAACATTTTGGGTGAAATGAGACCTGTTCTAAGAAAGGCAGTAAAAACATTGTTGAGGTGGTAATATGATTGAAGGATTAAGAGGCTACTGGATACTTGATTCAAGAGGAAATCCAACAGTTGAAGTTGAGTTGAGGTTTAAAGGTGGCATAGTGAGAGCAAGCTGCCCTTCAGGAGCAAGTACAGGAAGCCATGAGGTTGTTGAATTAAGAGACAATGATAATGATTTTCATGGAAAAGGCGTTAAAAAGGCAATAAAAAATGTAAATGAAATTGAGAAAAAGCTTGTAGGAAAAGACCCAAGGGATTGGAGAGAACTTGATAAATTAATGGTTGAACTGGACGGAACTCCAAACCTATCAAGATTGGGAGGGAATACAATAACTGCCATATCTATTGCCCTTGTTAAAGCCGCAAGCAAACTTGAAGGAAAAAATGTTTATGAGTACTTAGGTATGAAAAAAATGCCTGCATTGATGAGTAATATAATAAATGGTGGAAAGCACGCTGGAAACAAGCTAAGCATTCAGGAATTCATGATAGTTGCCAAAAAAGGGTCAATGAGAGAAAAAGTAAAAGCACTATCAGAAACGTACATTGAATTAAAAAGCATGCTTAAAGAAAAGTACGGTAAAGATGCAATAAATGTGGGTGACGAAGGAGGGTTTGCACCTCCTATAAACAAAACCGAGGAAGCCCTTGAAATGATAAGTAAAGCAATTGAGAATGGTAACTATGATTTAGAGATTGCTCTGGACAGTGCTGCAACCGAGTTTTACAAAGAAGGGAAGTACTTCATAGATGGTAAATATTTAAGCAGAGAAGAGCTACTTGATTTCTACTTAGAGTTGAGCAGTAAGTTTAATATAAAGAGTATTGAGGATCCTTTTTATGAAGAAGATTTTGAAGGCTTTGCTGAGATAAAGAGAAAGTTCAACGGATGGATTGTGGGTGATGATTTGTTAACAACAAATCCTGAGAGAATAAAAATGGCTGTTGAAAAAGATAGTGTCAACGGCTTACTTTTAAAGATAAACCAGATAGGCACTGTAAGCAGAGCCATTGAATCATTTAATTTAGCAAAGAAAAGTGGATGGATAGTTGTTGTTAGCCATAGAAGTGGTGAGACTGAGGACACATTCATTGCTGACTTTGCAGTGGGCATTGGAGCAGATGCTGTTAAGTTTGGAGCACCTGCAAGAGGTGAGAGAACAGCCAAGTACAATCAGTTGCTGAGGATAGGTGATGAGATTGAAGGAATTAGCCATTAAAACAACCCTTTCATTTTTTGAATTCTTAATGTTTTTCATTATATTTATAACAGCCAACCCTGGACTCATAATAGGTCCTTTAATTTTCTACATAGGATTACTTTACATATGCTTGAAGCATAACATTGCAATTGTAGATGTAAAAAAACCTCTCCTGAATCAAATAATGGATTTGTTAGGATGGCCTGCTATTTTTCTTGTCTTTTACATAATAAGCAGGGAACATGCTGATTTAATTGTTGCATTTGTGTTTTCAGGTATTGCATTGATAAAAAGTATTTATTTGACAGGCATTTATTCTCTAAATCCAGGAAAACTAAAATTAAGCCCATAAACTACCTAAAAACTTATAAATATTTCCTGAAACATAAAACCAAAGGTGGAGCAATTGGCAGGGTGGTTTGAAACGAGAATTTAAGCCTTGTTTTACTTACTTATGTTTAAGAGGTGGAATAAATGAAAATCCTTGCAATACATAGCAGTTATTTAGAGGTAGTGCCAAAGCAAAAAGCCATAGAAAGAGCAGATGAGGAAGCAAAGGCCTTTGAGGTTGATGAGGCGTTAGTTGTTTTCACAGCTGTTGAGGAAGATGACAACCTGCTTGTTGTAGATGATTTAATAAAGGAGATTGAAGATATTGCAAAGCAGGTAAAGGCTGAAAGAATAGTGCTTTACCCTTATGTCCATCTAACATCAAGGCCCTCCTCACCAAGATTGGCAAAGCAGGTATTAAACAAAGCGTTTGAAAAGTTGAAAGAAAGATATGAGGTTTATAAAGCTCCTTTTGGATGGTACAAAGCATTTACAATAAAGGCAAAGGGCCATCCTTTAAGTGAGTTGAGCAGAGAAATAAGAAGAGCGAAGAAAAAAGAGGAAAAGGAAGAGGTCTCAGAATCTTTAAAGGCAGAGGCCAGATTAAAAAGTAAGTTTTACATTTACACACCAAACGATGAACTAATTCCTGTTGAAGAATTTGATTTTAAAGAGCACAAAAATTTAGAGAAGCTGGCAATGTATGAAATAGCAAAGGTCAGGAGTTATGAAAAAGAGCCACCTCATATAAAACTTATGCAGGAACTTGAATGGGTGGGCTATGAGCCCGGTTCTGACCCTGGAAACCTGAGGTTTTACCCAAAAGGAAGGCTTGTTAAGAAAATACTTGAAAGGGCTATCAATGAACTATGCATTTCATTAGGAGCCCATGAGGTGGAAACACCTATCATGTATGATATGGAGCATCCTTCTTTGAAGAAGTACCTCAACAGATTCCCGGCAAGGCAGTACATAGTTCTGAGTGATGATAAAGAGCTTTTCCTCAGGTTTGCAGCATGCTTTGGCCAGTTTTTAATTGCACACGATGCAACAATAAGCTATAAACAACTGCCGTTCAAACTTTACGAGTTAACAAGGTACTCTTTCAGAAGAGAGCAAAGCGGCGAACTTGCAGGGCTTAAAAGACTCAGAGCATTTACAATGCCCGATATGCACACATTCGTTGCTGATATAAACATGGCTGTTAAGGAATTTGAGGAGCAATTCATTAAAAGCAAGGACTTTTTAGAAAGCCTTGGTTTATTCAGCTATTGTGAAACAGCATTCAGAATCCAGGAAGATTTCTTTAATGAGCACAGAGACTTTTACAGAAGGATTGTAAAGCTTGTAGGAAAACCCATACTGGTTGAGATGTTTAAGGAGAGGTATGCATACTTCATAACAAAATTTGAATTTAACTTCATAGATGCAATGAATAAAGCAACTGCTTTAAGCACTGTGCAGATAGATGTGGAAAATGCCCACACATATGATATAAATTACATGGATAAGGATGGAAACCTCAAAAAGCCTTTAATACTTCACGCAAGTTTAAGCGGAGCCATTGAGAGGGTGATGTATGCAATACTTGAAAAGGAAGCAATGGAGATGGAAAAGGGAAGAAAGGCTAAGTTGCCCTTATGGCTTTCACCTATTCAGCTGAGATTGATTCCTGTAAGCGCTGAAAGGCATTTGGAAGGCGTGTTAAAGACAGTGGATAAAATCAAAAGCAGAAAGATAAGGTTTGATGTCGATGATAGCAATGAGAGTTTAAGCAAAAAGATAAGAAAGGCTGAAAAGGAATGGATTCCATACATTGCTGTTATTGGAGACAAAGAGATTGAAAGCGGAAAATTGACTGTAAGCATTAGAGAAACAGGGGAAAAGAAAGAGATGAGCATTGAAGAGCTTGTAAATGAGATAGAAGGAAAGCAAATGTATTTCGAAAGGTTGAACATGCCCTGGCTGTTGAGCAAAAGGGTTGTGTTCAGGCAGAAGAGGTTATAGCACAATTATTTAAAAACCCTTCTATCAAACCAATAAGCACCCGCTGGCACCACCTGTGGTGGGAGGGATAGCATGGAAATAAAAAAGGAAAAGGTAAAAGAAGGAATTGCAAAGGCTCTTGAAGATAAAGGTAAGAGGAAATTTACTCAAACGCTTGAGTTAATAGTGAATTTTAGAGGTATTGACTTTACAAAACCTGAAAACAGGCTCAACCTCAACATAGTGCTTCCAAAAGGAAAGGGTAAGAAGGAAAACAGGGTTGTGGTTATAGGTGATGAGGCGCTTGTGCACGAGGCTAAAAAACTTGGAGCAGATAAAGTATTCAGTATAGAAGAGATACCAAATGTTGATGTAAAAGAGCTAAAGAAGTTAGCAAAGGACCACTTCTTCATTGCACATCCAAAGGCAATGGGTCTGGTTGCAAAGCACTGGGGTAAGGTGCTTGGTCCAAGGGGTAAAATCCCAACTCCTGTGCTCGGAAACTTGAAGAAAGCAATAGAAAACGCAAGGAAACTTGTAAAAATACAGAACAAAGGAAAGTACATGCCTGTAGTTCAAGCAGGCATAGGCTGTGAAGACATGAGCATTGATGATCTGGTGGAGAATGCTCTTGCTGTTTTAGAAGAAATAACAAAGAAAATACCTCAGGGAAACATAAAGAATGTCTACTTTAAATTAACTATGGGAAAACCCGTAAAGGTGATGTAAATGAAGGAAAGAAAAGCAATAATTGAGAAAAAGAAGCAGGTAGATGAAATAAGCAATAAAATGAAAGCCTCTCCTGCAATCATACTAATAGACTTAAGAAACACGCCTGATAAGCTATTGCAATCAACAAGGAAGAAGTTAAAGGAGAAGTATAAAGCATTCGTGAAAGTGGCAAAGCTGGCTGTTATAAAAAGAGCCTTAGAGAAGTTAAAGGTGCCGAAAGAGGTTTATGAAGCCATAGATTTTCCAACTGCTGTTATTGGCATAGATGAAGAGCCCTACAGGATAAATCAGTTCTTTATGCAAAATATGCTTGATGTGCCTGCAAAACCAGGCCAGGTTGCTCCTTATGATATAGTTGTGCCAAAGGGAGAAACTGATTTACCCCCTGGTCCGGCATTGAGTCAACTAAAGCAGGCCGGATTGAAGGTGAAGATAGAGAAAGGTAAGATAGTAATAAGCGAAGACAGCGTTGTGGCAAAGGCAGGAGAAATAATAACAGCAGAAAAAGCTCAAGCCCTGCAAATGCTCGGAATAAAGCCGTTTAAAGTAGGTATAAGGATATACAGGGCTTATGATGGAAAACTCATCTATTCAAAGGATGTGCTTGATATAACACCAGAGGATGTTAAAGAAGGGCTGAGCATTGCATTAACAGATGCTCTTAACTTCAGCATAAATGTAAGATATCCAACACCTCAAAACATAGAGATGCTGTTAACAAAAGCATTGATGAATGCAATGAATTTAGCCATAAACGGCAATATCTACTCACCACAATATATAAAAGAGTTACTGCTCAAAGCGTTAAGGGAAGGTAACGCTATAAAAAGTTTAGAGGGTGGCTGAAAATAGAGGTGATAAAATGAGCAAGGTAGACCCATATTTACATGCTGTTCTTTTGCTCCATGGAGCAGAGAAGGAGGTTAGTGTTGAGAACATAGTTGCTGTATTAAAAGCAGCAGGTATGCAGCCAGACGAGGCAAGGGCAAAGGTGCTGGCAGAAGCTGTAAAGGATGTTGATTTCAGCAAGTTGCTTGAGCAGGCAGCAATGCCCGTTGCAGCTCCTCAAGCAGCTCCTCAACAGGAGCAAAAGAAAGAGGAAAAGAAGGAAGAAGAAAAGGAGGAGAAGAAAGAGGAAGAAGCAGCAGCAGGACTTGCCTCTCTGTTTGGTTAAACCCCTTAGTTTTTTATGTTTTCTCTTTCTTTTTATATTGATGGAAATTGAGAAAGTAAAAGAGGAAAGAAAAGAGATAATAACATTAAAACCTGAGATAAGCTCACCAACAGAAAAGCTGAGAAAAAAGGAGTTTGAACACGCAATTGAAACACTCGAAAGGCTCTCATTGATAATAAGCAAGGTTGATAAAGAAAGCATAGCATTCGCATCAGTGCCAGATGATGTATTGCAGAAAAGGCTGCCTGCAATATTTAAACAGAATGTTGAGCTTGGAAATATTGTCGAGAATTACCTGAAAGATAAGAAAAATTTCAATACCGTGATAAAAGAAATGTTCAAAGGCACAATTGCTGAAAAGGAATTTGGAGAGATAAGGAACTTCAAAGACCTTCTAAAAGCATACCTGAAAATAATGGAGAATGAGAGCTTTATGGCTTTATTAAAGAAGATAGAAGAGGAAAGACCTGATTTGCTTGATTTGATTAAATCGTTTGACTTAATTACATTGTATTTCTTTATTAAAAAGATACTTCCTCTGCTTATAGCCTCTGGCTTCTCTTTAAACATTATAGAAAAAATATGTAAGTATTTGATAAAAATGAGCCTTGGAGGAAGAGCTATAAACATGAGGAGGATTCTGCTCTTCTTACCAAAACTCAGAGAATTCATGTATGCATTTGGCACACCAGATGGCAAAGCATTACTACTGTTCCTGGAGGGAGAGCCTTGGGAATAAGCTTAAACCAGCTTGAGGGGTTTGTATCTCCTTCAATGCTTGAGATTGATTTTGAAGAAAAGGAGACACTGGCAAATAAGATAATCTCAAATGCCGAAGGCGGAGATATAAGAAACATCCTTTTTTCTAAAATGCTGATAAAGGCGTTATCAAAGTTTCCATACAAAGGCAGGATGAAGGTTTATGAATGCTTTATGCTGGAGAAAGTAAATGAGCCTATAAGCGAATTTGAACCATCAGAAACCCCCATAGGAATAACAAGGCCTGAAAACAAAGGAGTGTTTAAAGATGGATTATTCAAAGGAAAGGGGATAAAGCTCAAACATAATCCATTTCCTGATTTAATAAAGAACAACTTCACAGTTCTGTTCAACTATGACATAATTGAGCCCCTCCTTTACTTAATATCAAACAAAACAATATTTAACTTTCCATTGATAAGTATATCAGCAATAGGAAATGAAAGCTATCATCTAAAATGGGTAAAGAAAAGAATAAGCTTACCTGAAAATCCTCTATGGGCTCTGTCAAGAATTATCAATAACAAAAGGTGTGGTGGCTTAAAGCTGGACAAAACCTTATTTCCTAACCCTGAGCTAATGATTAATGAAGAGAGTATGAAGGGCTTTATAAACCAGTTTGAAGGAGTTGCAAAGGCTTATTACATAAGAAGATACAAAACGCTTATGGAAGCATCAAGATTCTACAAATATGCATCCAACTATGGGGGGAAAGTAAAAGCAGATGTGGAAAAGAGAATGAAAAGAGAAGAACCTTTGACTAAGTTAGTTTTCATAAGCAAGGATGTTTCAAAATACATAAGCTGGGACAGGTTAAGTGAAGGGATTGATTTTAAAGTAATTAGTGGAAAGAGAGTGATGAAATGTGGGGTTGCTGTTGCTCAGCTGCTTGAAAAAGGCATTGAAAGAAAATTGAAGCTCTCCATTACACCTGAGTCTCTCAAACTGAGTAAGGCTATTAAAAAAGATGTATTAAACCTTTCATTTACAACCAAATTTGAGATAGGGGATGTAATCATAAAGTACAGGTTAAACTCTAAAAAGCAAAGGCTCAACGTCATTGCCTCAAGGTCTCCATCAGCATGGAACGATTATTTTTTAACCTCTTCCTTTGTATATAAAATTGAGAGAGCAAAAGATAGGTTGCTTATAATGAGGGGATAAAATGGATAAGATAAGAATGCTCATTGCAGGTGAAATTGTATTAAGTCCAGAGCCTGGAAAGACGCTTAAAAAATGGAGGGAAATATTCCAGATTACTCAGTCAGAGTTAGCAAAACACCTCGGCATATCTCCCTCAACAATCAGTGATTATGAAAGCAACAGGAGGAAGAGCCCGGGAGTGAAGGTCATAAAGAGATTTGTTGATGCCATGTTTGAGATTGATGCTAAAAGAGGCTCTCCTATTGCAAGAAACCTGAGTGAGGAGAAGGAAGAGCAATTCTTTGAAAGAAGGGACTTCACGCAACCAATTAAGGTTGATGAGTTTGTAAAGCTGATTGATGGGAAATATGTTAGTAAGGTTGAAGGAGTAGAAAACGACAATATTTACGGTTATACAATCCTTGATAGTTTAAAAATAATTTTAGATATGCCTTACGAGGAGTTTCCAAAGCTCTACGGAGGGATTCCTGAAAGGGCATTCATATTCTTAGGTGTAAGCACAGGAAGAAGCCCTCTTGTTGTAATAAGGGTTGCTCCTACAAAACCAAAGATTGTTGTTTTGCACAACCTAAACAAGGTTGACCCTCTTGCCATAAAGATATCTCAAAGAATAAAGATTCCAATTGTAACAACGAACCTGGATATAGATGAAATAAAAAAGAGGTTAAGGATTTAATCACTTCAACACATACTTCTTTATTGCATAGCCTATTAAGACTAAAATACCCCCCATCACAAAGCCTACAACTAAGGATACAAAGCCTATGGCTGTTGCAAACAAAGCGCCCGAACCGCTTCCTCCTAGGATAGCTACAACTATGCTTGCTCCTGCCGAGACAATAGCTGCCACAAGGCCTGTTATACCTCCTACTAAGAATGCATCCAACAACTCAAACTTTACAAGCTTAACTCCCATGTAGAGGTAGAGTGCCAGATTTATTATGAAAAGAAGAGGTCCCAGCACACACTGAATTGTTCCCAAAAAGCTGAGAAAACTGCTGCCAACTGTTACTATTGCTGAAAGAATGGCTAAGAGAAGAACTACTGCCACTTCAATCTTCACCTGACCAAAGGCTTTACCCAACTCCATCATTTCACCACTCTTTCATAGAATGTAGGTATTTTTAAATATTCTGGATTAACAAACCAGCGATGAAGTTAACAATCTACAGCGATGAGAAGAGTATCGAGGAAAGTCCTGAGCTGATGAAAGAGGTTTGTGAAAGAATCGATAGAATTGTAGGTGTTGGAAGCATTGAGATAATAGGAAGAACAATAAAAGAGTACTTAAAGGAAGATGTTGAAAAGATAAAGGATTATGTGAAGAAAGTAAAGACATTAAGATGCTCATGCCCTGAATTTGTGAAGTTAATGCCGCTTGCATTAACAGACCCTGTTGGTTTTTATGTAGGTTTAAAAAGGCTTTTAACACGGGTTAAAGTTGAGGGGAGTGAATGCAGGGAATTAGAGAAAAAGTTAAAGGAATTCATAGAAATTCTTAGCTCAACTACCCTGATTAAGTCCGTAGAAAAAAAGCTTGTGGGCCATGAAATAGGGAAAAGGGACATATACAAAGACATATTTCATCCAATGGAAAGGAGCCCTTTCTCCCAAACAAAGTTCATAACATCTTTCCCCTCAAACGGAGTGCTGGTTGATGAGTACAGGTTAAAGGACGAAAGTGCTGTGAGGATATTCAAACTCTCAACAAATGAGTTCTTCTATCACTTCATACCCCCTGAGTTGATGCTTTCCAAACATGAGGCAGAGGTGGTTAAAAGAATAATTGAAAGAATTGTGGAAAACGAAGAGCTATCCAGGGCAGAGGATATTAGAGAGATAGCAAACGAATTCATCAGGGATATGCTTTTGAAGGAGGAGCTTAATGTAAGAGAGATGAACAGGCTCTCAAAAATTATACTTAAATCAACTGTTGGTTATGGAGTACTGGAAAGTCTGCTTTTAGATGATAATATTGAGGATATATACATAAATCCCGGAGAGAAGATATTCATAAGGCATGCTGAATACGGTGAGTGTAAAACAAATATTGTATTAAGTAATGAAGAGTTGAATGCAGATATAACCAAAATAAGAATGGAAAGTGGAAGAGCATTAGATAAAGCAAATCCTGTTTTGGATGCATCTCTTCCAATAAAAGAAGTGAAAGCAAGGATAAGCATCGCAACTCAGCCTTTCAGCTACAAAGGCATAAGCATAGCCATAAGGAAATACAGAAAAAAGCCGTGGACGTACCCCTTGTTTATACAAAAGAAAAGCATAAGCCCCCTCGCCAGTGGATTCTTAGCATTAAGCATCCAAACAGGTATGTCAATCCTGTTTGCAGGTAGCAGGGGAAGTGGTAAAACATCCATGCTCTCAGCCTCAATGTTTGAAATGCTGCCTTCAAACAGAGTTTTAGTTATTGAAGATACACCTGAATTGCCTGTTGAGATTGCGGATAAACTAGGCTACAATATACTTCCCTTAAAAGTTAAAGGCTCATTATCTCTTGCAGAAGGAGAGATATCTGCTGAAGATGGACTTAGAGCAGCTCTGAGGTTTGGAGACTCAGCGTTGCTTGTGGGGGAAGTAAGGAGCAAAGAAGCAAGAATGCTTTATGAGGCCATGAGGGTTGGTGCCCTGTCAAACTTTGTAGGAGGCACGATACACGCTGAGACACCCTACGGAGTGTTTGATAGGGTTGTAAATGATCTGGGCGTTCCAAAAACATCCTTCAAGGCAACTGATTTAATAGTAATGATGGGTTTAATAAAAACACCTTACACACATAAACTGAAAAGAAGAGTGCTGAGCATAACAGAGGTAGGAAAAAACTGGGCAGATGACCCATTGAAGGAAAGTGGATTTAAAGAGCTATTTACATACAAAAGTGATGAAGATAAGCTAATCCCAACAAAGGAGTTTGAAAAAAGTCAGAGTCTTGAAAAGATATGCAAAGCAGGCGGCCTCAAAAAAGAGGAAGCAATTAAACTCATTCAAAGCATAGGCCAGATAAAGGAAGCACTTGTTGAGACTGCCAGAATAAGAAAGATGCCTGAATTGCTTGAAGTTGAAAATGTTGTTAAGGCAAACATGGTGCTGAGCAGGATAATCGAAAGCGATACAGATATTGATGGGGTGGTAGAATCCTGGAAAAAGGAATTTCTCTCAAAGATAAAATAAAACCAATACTCATTTCTTTAATCACTCTGCTTATAGTAAGCAAAATCTCAGGCTTCCTCATAGCTCTCACATTAACTGCTCTTATCTTTTACTATCTCTCAACATCTGAGGAAAGAATGTGGAAGGAGAAGATAGATAGGGCAAGGAGCTCATCTCTTTACATAACCCTCCTGACATCCACATACATAAAACTGACAAGAAACTTAGAAGGAGCTATAAAAATAGGTGCAGGACTTATGAACAACGTGCTGACACAAGAACTATCAAAGGTAATATGGGAAATAGAAACAAAAAGAGAATTTGATATAAGAAAGGCTATTGAAAAAAGAAAGGAGATAATTAACAGGATTGACCCATACTTTTCGTATGTTCTTGAATTGCTCAGCTCATCATTGAATGAAGTAAAGGAGAAGTTCAGCAGGTCAATAGACAAAGCAGTTGATTTTCATATGAACGCTGTTGAAAAGATGATGATAAAGTTTGTGGAAACTGCTATAAATCCCATTAAAATAATCTTCTCATTTTTAGTCCTGCTACCTGTTATATTAATTGCCCTTATGCCCATAGCAACATTGATTGTAGAGAGTCCGCATGCTGGAATAGACCTTCTTTTCATTGTAGATATAATAATTCCATTAATTGTATTCATAGCATTAACTGATGTGATAAGTAAAAGGCCCATGGCTTTACTTGAAACATACAGCAAGAGAATGGAGCTAAAAAAAGAGAATGCTTATATCCTTATAATCGGGTTCATAATAGCCCTGGCTTCCCTCCTTTTACCATATCCCTTTTCGCTTCCAGTCTCTATAAGCATGTCTTCTATGAGCCTTATCCTCTTTCTGAACTCAAGCATAAAGGAGCATAAAGAGAAAACTAAATCAGTAGAGGAAGTTCTCAATGAAATGCCTATTCTTTTGAAAGAGATTGGCGTTAGCCTGAGAAGAGGTGAGCCCCTTGAATCCAGTTTAAAGTATCTCCTTAAAACAGAAAACCTCAATAAATCAACATCAAGGTTTATAGGATTAATTTACAACTGGATAAGCATAAAGGGAAAATCGCTCAAATCATTCACAAACATAATTGACAAAGAGTTCCCTTCAAATATTTTAAGAGATATATTCGCTGTACTGAGCATAGCTGTTGAAAGAGGAACAGAAGAAGCAGGAGAAGTCATAGAAAGATTATCTGAATACATTGAAAGAATGGAAAGGCTGGAAAGGAGAATGAGCGAGTTGCTGGAGGAAGTTACATCCAGCTTAAGCCTGATGGCTTCAATAACAATACCTCTTATAGCTGCCATTTCATTATCATTTGCCCTGGTTGTTTTAGAATACATAACCTCAATCAATATCTCAAATAACATCATCATAGATTTAAAGAAAGTTTCAATTACTCCAAACGAAGTGAGTCTGATAATCTCACTTTATGCTGTAGAAATGATAATGCTAAGCTCTGCCTTCAATGCCATATTAAAGCACGGTAGAAACAAAATAAAGATAATTGAAGAGATAAGTAATAAGTCTATTCAGGGCATTATAATTTATATTGTTTCCTTTATTTTAACTTACATGCTCTTAAAATCAGTAATCGGGGGTGTATTATGAAAGGAATTGCATTAATAATTGAAATCATTGCCCTTATTCTGCTTTTAGTGGTTATTGCAATGATAACTACCACCTACATAGATGAGGAAGCGGTTAAAGAGTACAAAGCAGGGTGTATAAATGGAAATTGCACTGGATAGTTTAATCTATCTGATTGCCGCAATTGTTGCGCTATCTTTAGTTCTAACGCTTATCTCAAATGTAGATGAGAAGGCAAGGAACAGCTGTTTGCTAAAAGAATGTAGAATTCAACCTTTTACTGAGGAAAAGTTCAAACAGGCAATATTTTCATGCATTGAAAAAGGTGAAGAAGGGGTATGTGCTGTGTTTTCAAATGTTAGTGAAAGCATAATAAATCAAACCTTAAATGAAAGCTATTTATACCCTTTTGTTAATGTAAGTAACATCTCCTCCATTGCAGTTGTTGAGCTGAACAAAGGTAAGGTGGTCATTCATGGCTGAAATTGCATTTGAAACAATCGTAAGGGTTGTTATTGCCATTGCAGTTCTTTCCCTTCTGTTATCACTGCTCAGCATACTTCAGGAAAAAGCAGAGCAGTCCATATCAAAGGAATTCAAACAATCTGAGTTGATAATAGACGGTTCTGATATTTCAGTTAAAGGATTGAAGGCTCTTATAACAGCCTGTTACGAGCAAAATAAAAGGAATGTGGATGGAGAGGTTGTGTGTGCAATAGTAAGAGATGTCAACACATCAAAGCTAAAGGCAGCTGCAAACTCCCTGAACTTCACATATGTAGAGAGTATAAATAAAAATGTGATAATAAGCTCTCTGCCAAACGGAAGCGTAAAAATAGGGTGAGTTAATGATAAAGGATGTAATAAAGTTCTCAATCCCTCTACTGCTCTTACTTGTGATTGTAAAGGTGTTCCTTCCATCTTATTTTGATGTTGTTGACTCATTGATAAATCTGCTTTTGGGTGTAATTTTGGTTTATGCTGCATCCAGAGTTGAGATTGAAGAGATGAGGTCAAGCACTCAAAGACAGATAGACGCATTAAAAGAAATGAATGAAAAGATAGAAACAGGACTGGAAAGAATGGTTGGAGAACTCAAAATTGTTTCGGACAGGCTAAAAGCCATAGGAGACAGCATGATGTCCCTTGAGAAATCATTTTCAAAAACAAAAAAAGAGTATGAAAAAAAGAAAAAGGAACTTGAAGATGTGCAGGCAAAGATTGAAAAGGAAGAAGAGATGCTGAGGCATATATTCACAAGGCCAAAAATAGGCATTATTTTATCAAAGAAGGGTCTGCTATCCAGAGAGTATTTCATGACTGTTTTAAATAAAGGTGATGAAATAAGGAATGGAAAAATAAAGGTTGCCTTAATAGGCAGACAGGAAACAAAGGAGCTTATGTTTGAAATTGGAGAATTGTACAAAGGAATGGAGAAAACATTTAAGCTGCCTGACTTGAAGCATTATGAAGACATACTAATCACAATTTCTTTCGAAGATGCATTGAGGAATAAGAGAGAGGTCTCATATGGAGGTAAAATAGAGTTTAACTATATCTACGGCCTTGATAAAAGAATAAGAAAAACAAATATTATTCTACTTTATTTAACCCTATCCCTTGTATTCCTGGCAACCATAATTGTATTTTTGCTTTTGTATAGCAACCATTAAAAATATTCAGCACAAAACTCGAATTATGGATTTAAAGGACTATGCGGTTATTATAGGCACATTAATACTTTTCGTAAGCATAATAAACAGCTCCTATACTGGATTGATAAAGTTTGTGCTTACAGCTGTCATTTTAATTATATCGGGCCACTATTTCAAAGAGAAGTACAACCTTGAAACAGAGATGGGGTTTATACTGTTAAAAAGCAGAAAGGGAAGAAGCTTTTTTAGCAGGATAAGTAGATGGAAGGGCTGGGAGTTTATAGGAGACTTAGGCTTTGGTGTTGTGATGGGGCTCCTTGTTATAAAGTTTCTCAAATGGAAACCGCTAAAATACAGAATAGTAATTTTCATAATTTCAGCAATTTTAATATCCATGATTTTATTCCTTTACCCCTTTTCCATATCTTTTTTAACAGAAAGTATGGGTGCAATGAGCAAAGAGGTAAAGGCACCTCCTGCTCACCTCCTCATTATTCCATATGCAACAGGCCTGATGGGAACTGCTTACATCTCAATAATTTCATCAGCTCTTCACACAACAATTAAATTAATTGATTACTTTGTAAATGGAGGAGAGAAAGTAAATCAAGGAGCAACCCTTATTCTACCTGGCATAAATATACCCTTGGTTGAAGGAATACTTGCATTAGCTGTTGTGCTGATTGTGCATGAAGGAAGCCATGCAGTTCAAATGGCATTAGCAAAGATTCCTTTAAAGAGCTCAGGCCTCGTTCTTTTTGGAATATTGCCTGTTGGTGCCTTTGTTGAACCTGATGAAAAAAGGCTCTCAGCCTCATCTCCTAAAAACAAAGTAAGGATTGCATCAGGAGGTCCATTTGCCAATATAGTGCTGGGAATTCTGTTTGGGCTTGTATTCATGCTTTTCTTAAACCTGACATCTGATTACAGCGTTGATGGATGCATGGTTCTTTCAGGAGTTCTTCAAAAAGGAACAGTTATTTATTCCATAAATGAAGAGGCATGTTGCAATCTCACATTTAAGCCAAATGAGACACTTCACTTAAAAACAAACAAAGGGGACATAACAGTAAAAACAGATGAAAACGGAAAAATAGGGATCTTATGCATGAATGTGGGAAAGGAATATTTAGCCAGATACTACGAAAACAACTTCCTGAATTTTATGTACTCTTTCATTGGCCTCTGCTTTGCTTTAAATGCTGTTGTGGGCTTAATAAACCTGTTGCCCATTGCCCTGTTTGATGGCTCAATGATTGTGAAGGCAGTGTTTGGAGACTCAATAATAACAAAGCTTCTGGTCTATTCAACAACCCTCTCATTTATAATATTGTTATTGCCAGCCCTTATTTAGCACTGGCAATCATGTCCCGAAAGGTTTTTATATAACCAAAAACCTTAGGGAATTGCTTGGCGCAAAACAATACCTGCGGCAAGCAGGGGGCCGAGGGGAAGGCCCAGGTGGAAACATGACAGAAGAAACACTTGAAGGATATGAAGAGGTTAGTCTTGAAGAGACAAACAATGAAAAAACCACAGAGAATGTGGAGAAGAAAGGTGGAACAAGACCTGAGTTTAGAGTTGTACAGCCAGATAAAGACCAGAACGGAAACACTGTTTACAGGTCTGTTGGTGCAATGTGGAAGCAGGTAAGCAAAAATGGCAACGAGTTCTATGTGCTAAAGATAGGTGAGCTAAGGCTTTTAGTCTTCAGAAACAACCAGTGAGGTGGGACAATGGCTAAAAGCAATTACAAGGTCATAAAAGACATTGAGGATTTGCCTGGTGTTGGACCAGCAATTGCAGAGAAGCTCAGCAATGCAGGTTATTCAGATGTAGCAAGCATTGCTGCCTCAACACCTTTTGAATTGGCTGAGGCAGTTGAGATAAGCGTTGAAAAGGCAAAGAAGATAATCGAAGCAGCAAAAAATGCTGTTGAAGTTGATTATACAACAGGCTGGGAACTTTTAGAAAGAAGAAAAACAATAGGAAAGATAACAACAGGCTCAAAGAAGCTTGATGAACTGCTTGGAGGAGGTGTTGAAACCCAGTCCTTAACAGAATTCTTCGGTAAATTCAGCAGTGGAAAAAGCCAGGTTGGCTTTCAGCTGAGCGTTAATGTTCAGCTGCCTGTTGAAAAAGGAGGACTTGAAGGAAAGGTTGCATTCATAGATACAGAAGGCACATTCAGGCCAGACAGAATAAAGCAGATGGCCGAGGCTTTAAAGCTTGACCCAAAAAAAGTGCTTGAAAACATATTTGTAATGAGAGCTGAAAGCAGCGACCATCAAATACTGTTAGTCGAGAAACTCGAAAACCTGATAAAGAAAGAGCCTATAAAACTCGTTGTGGTTGATTCATTAACATCCCATTTCAGGGCTGAGTACATAGGCAGAGGTTCTCTTGGAGAAAGACAGCAGAAGCTCAATGCCCATATTCATTCATTGCAGAGAATAGCAGATAAATTCAATGTGGCTGTTTACTTCACAAACCAGGTGATGGATAATCCTGCAATTATGTTCGGAGACCCAACAACACCCATAGGTGGGCATGTACTGGCTCATGCAGCAACATACAGGGTTTATTTAAGAAAGAGCAAAGAAGAAAAAAGGATTGCCAGACTTGTTGATTCTCCTAACCTGCCTGAAAGAGAGGTAGTGTTTAAAGTAACAGCAGAGGGCATAAGGGATTAGAGATGAACACTTTCTTCCTTTTCTTTTAATCCTTTTGAAGTAAAACCTCTAACTCTAACAAGTACATTTCTGCTATCCTTAACAGAGCATTCAACAACAGGAGCAATTAAGTCAAACTCGCTTAAAAGAGAAAGTAAGCCATTGTAAAGCATTGTTCTTGATGAAAGATTGTTACTAATTCCGAATTCACTTAACAAAAATTCCTGGCTGAAAAAGACTTTAGCAAGTGTTTCAGCCAACTTTCTCAAAGCACCTGATATAAAGGAGTAATAAGGATTTGTTTCATTACGGATAAGGTACTGCCTTTTAGATAACAGAAGGAGATAATCCACCTTTCCATGCCAAGTATAATTTAAAAAACCGCTCATCATATACTCCTCATTAAACCAGACATGCATACCCTTGAATATAAACCCATCACCTTCTTCTTTAAACAACCCTTCTCTAAGTCTAAGTTCTTCATTTGTGAAGTAAATATCAACCTCTGTGCCAAATGATGCCAGAGCCAATCCAAAGAGGAGGGCATCTCTTTCATTTCCTGAAAACTTAGGGACTTCAATAACAGGGCTTTCTTTATAAGGAATGAGTAAAGGCCTTCCGTTCTTTGTTATGAATCTGGCCCTTCTGAACTTAATAGAGAATTCTGTCTCGCCAATCTTAGTAAACCCAACCTGTGGTTTTAATTCTTTGTTTCTTTTATCTTTAAGTAGTTGAGTAGACAAATTCCTCATAATTACATTATTTAACACAAAATATTTAAAAACCTATCAAAACATGTAGCTTGAAGGAGTATATCCACAATGAGGACATGGAAGCCCTCTTGGTTTCTTTCTTCCACAAACAGGGCAGTATGTGTAGTTTCCTTTTCTTAAATAACTTGAAAGTAGAAGTGTTTGAGCACCAAAGGCCAATCCACCCAGGCTAATGGCCCCCAATCCAACTGCTGCTCCTGCTCCAGCAACAGCAAGAAGACCTTTGCCAACACCTGTATGGCTTAATGCAGATGTAACTGCTCCTATTCGTGAGGACGATGCCTCATGAGGCAGCATCTCTGAGCCAAACCCAAACCTTTTTGCCCTTGAAACATATCTCCATCTTGCCTTTGCTTCATGCCATGTATCTGACACAGGAGAGGCTACCTTCATAGCCAGGGGAACAACCAGAGAATTAGCCAGGTAACCCAGCCAGGGCAGGAATAAAGCGTATGAAAAGAATCCATAAGGATAGTTGTAATAAGGCTCGAAACCTGAGAGCTCTTTGAGTCCTTCTAAATACCTCTCCATTAAAGGAATATGGTGTTGCTGGAATAATCTGTAAGACATATAAGCTTCACTACCTGTGTAAAATTCTCCTCCAAAACCTCTTTCAAATATACCCTGCCTGAACACCCATGGCTCTAACCCCATCAAACCTGTTGGATACTGATAATACATGTAGCCAGGAATATCATGGTAAGCACCTAATGTGCCTGTGTACCATCCTGCAAACGCTGCCTGAGGCCTGAATCCATCAACCTTTTCAAACAAATCAGCAATGCCTGTTGCCTCATATCCCATAAAGGGACCAACTCCAACTCCCAGAACTTTACCCAGTAATCTGCTTAACCCTCCTTTCTTGCTCTCCCACATATCCAGTGTGGAACCACCTCTTGTAGCAACACCTGTTTCAACCCTTTCAACAAAAGACCATCCCCACCTGGGCTTTAACAATGAAGCACCTATGTAAGCAATTCCTCCAACAGGTCCAAGACCCAATGCAGAGCTGAGCCATGTGGCTCCAGCAGCCATTGTAAAGAAGCTTGATGTGAGAAAGCCAAGGCCATGTTGGAAGACATGGGAAAGGCCCCTTGCAACATCAGGAATGGCCCTCTCTTCCTTTGTGTAAGGTAAGGACCTCATAATACCTTCAATCTCATCAAATATTCTTCTTTCCTCAATAACATTGTGCTTGTATATGTAAGCATGCTTCGGCCCTCTCATATGTCCTCTGTAAATGTATGTTTCAAGTGCTGACCTGAAGGCCCTTATCTTTTCCTTGTCTGTTGAACTAACCCCATATCTCCTCGCCATCTCTTTTGCCAGCTTATCTAAAAGTTCCTTATCTCTTATATAAGCAATATCAACGCCTGTGTGATAAGCAAATGATTTGTTAATACCTCTAAGCATGAGCACAGCTCTGCTCTGAGCTTTTGAGCCAACAACAGCAGCGCTGTAAGATGCCGCAGCTAAAAGTCTTGACATAATACCAAATCCCATGCTTGAATGCCTGTAAGGAACAAAGTTCTTGTAAATATCTTCAAACCATGCTGGGTGGAACTGACTCATTCTTGCATGGTATGTTGCTGCTAACTTGGCCCATCTGCTAATTCTATCAACCATGTTGTAGGTTATGTGGCCCGGCTCTCTTGTCTGGTGCCATTCTGCAATTGTAAAGAATCTTTCCAGAGCAGACAACACCTTTCTATCTTCTTTTGTAAGTCTTCCCTCTTTTGCCTTTGCTAAAAGAGATCTTTTGTAGAGAATGCCATGCATCCATGCCCTTGAATAATCTCCCTGTAAGTAATGCATGTTGAGCATTTCAGGCCCTGTCATCTCCCATAAGGGTCTCGCATAAATGTTGTAGAGGAAATGCTTGGCTAAATCAAAGCCCAAATAACTAACAGCATCAGCAGCAAATGTTAAACTTTCTCTCAATGAATCATGGGTAAAGTTAGAGAATAACCTTCTGATTATGCTTTTTCTAACCTGGGGTGTTGAGCCCATGAATACCTTCCTGCCTGTTGCTACCCTGAGCACTAAATCAAAATCACTTGTGGCATCTGAAATCCACCTACCTATCTTGAATGCCATATCTTCTCTACCCATGCTTATCAACTTATCCTGAATATCCATTATCTCCTTCTTTACCTCAGGAGTCCAGTCTACTTCTCTATTTGCAACCTTGATTAAGTACTTAAACTGTAAATCACTCAGGAGGGGTTTTCCACCTCTTCTTTCCCTGACTTCCTTTATCAAGAAATTGGTTACTTGTTCTGTTAACCTTTGTCTCTCAGCCTCGGGCAAACTCGCCCAGTTAGAAACAACTCTTTCAAGCAAAGGCTCCAGAAGCTTTGAGTTGTCAAGTAATTCAGGAGCATCAAGAACACTCAACTTTGCCTTTATGGCTCTCTTTATTATATCTGGTAACTTGCCAAGGTTTGTTAAATCATCCTTTGCCTTTCTCAAAGCATTCTTTATATCCTTCTTAAGTGCATCCTTGGAAGGGTCAGAGCTTTTAAGTAGATTGATCACATTCTCTATGGTTGGATTCGGAAGAATACCTTTCAGTATTTTCTCCAGAAGCTGGTTAATTGCAACCTTATCCTCTTTTTTTATCTCATTCAAATCAGGTATTCTGCCGGATAAAAGCATAAGGAGTGTAAACCCAGCCCCTGCAAGTCTTTCAGCTTCTTCTCTCAACTTCTTTTTATTGGACAAAAACTCTGCTATTGCCTTTGCCTCCTCCTTTGAATAGCCAAGCTTTGTTTCAAGCAGGTTCTCAAGCTCTGATTTCTGGTTTGGAGTAAGCTCTTCAGATTTAATAATCCTCTTCAATGCTTTTTTATCAGCAGGTGACATCCACTCTGTTTCCAGGGCTTCAACCACCTTGGGCATGTCCTTCTTTGCCAGTTTTTCAATCTCAAGCATGTTAACAACTTTGCCATCCATAACAACCTTGTAATCAAGATTAATGGGGGTATATCCAGCACTAACTGTCCACATACCTGCTGTAAGACCCATGCCTGAAAGCACTTCCTCAAAATCTCTAACATTGCTTTCCAGATTCAGCAATTTATCATACTCTGGTGTTCCAAGGGAAACAATGCTTTTATCTTCCTCATGAGCCTCCCTCCATTTTCTTAATGAACCGTACTTTCCTATTTCTTTGTAAACCTCATCCAGGGCATTTTTGTATGCATTTTTCTCAGCACTGTAATCAACACCTTCAACTGCCTCCTTTGCTGCATAAAAGGCATCAACATAAAAATCAACAAACTGCTTTTGAGGAAGAACAATATCTTCAAAAGGAATAACATCTCCGTCTTTGTTTACCATAAAGAGCTGGTCCTTTTCTAAATCCATCAATGTTATTAGTCTGTTCTCTTCATGGCTCAGGAACTCCTTGATGTCCTCCATGCTTATTGTTTTGAGTTCCTCTTCAACAGTTGTGCCTTTTGATTCTGCCCTTTTTCTTGCTATATAAAGCTTAAATGATTGAAGCATATTGTTAATAGTTAAGTAGTTCTGCGATGCTTCCCCAAGCGTGAAGTTGGAGTAAAGTGTAAGAATACCCTTCAACTTTGTTTGGGACAGGTCAGTGCCAAGGAACCCTATGAACCTTTCTCCAAGGGGCTGGTTTCTTAATTCCTTTATCTTTTCATTGCTTTTTACAAGTTCTTTAATAGTGCTCTCTAACTCCTTTGGAGGCAAACCTATGGGTATTTCTCTTACACCTGTTTTTTCAACGAGCAGGTTACCTAAGGAACTGAACTCATAGAAGTTTCTGGGATAACCCTCTATGTCTTCGCTACCTGTAATGCCAACCTTGGCAAGCGCAATGCCTATATCCAGACCGTTTTTCCTGAAATATATTGAAATGGGATTATCTCTTGCTGCTTCGATACCTGTTTTTCCTACAACAGGAATCATAAATCCTATTTTCTCAACAGATTCTCCAAGTATGTAAGGATTTGATTCTTCCCTTCCTATGTAGTTGTAAAGGGCCTCAGCTCTTGCAAATTGCTTGAATTCCTCTTTCATTGTTCCAAAGCTTCTAACCTGTTCAACCAGCTGCTTTAACCTTTCCAGTTTCTTCTCCATGTCTCTTTCCTCAGGTGTCCCCTTTGCCCTCTTAACTGCTTCCTCAGCCTCAGGTAAGGTGTAGTTTGCAAGCGCATATCTATTGAAGAGATAAACAGGGTCGATGATTCCTTCAATATCTGCAAACTTTGATTCATCTAAAAGCACACGTTTAACTAAAACATCCCTTACAGCTTCCATCATCTTCTTTAATCCTTCCCTTCCTTCTTTGGACAAGACCTCTGCCCATCCTTTTTCCTTTACTTTTCCATAAGCATAATCAACATTTTCAGGACTTACATAACCATAAGCAGCAGTTATTTCCTTTAAAGCAAACAGGCCAAAGGCATCCTTGAATCCAGGGCCAACTTCCTTTTTTCCATTAGCCTTCTGGTAGTCCTTTATTTGATCTACCATATCCTTATTTTTATTGAGGTTGTAAAACTCGTTGGCTATGCCCTGCAATACCTTCTCTGAGTGACTCAGATATTCAAACTGCCTTCCTATGTAGAAAGGCAGTTCTTTAAAGTGCTGTCTCGCAACCTTATCAAACGCATTAACAGCAGCCATAAGAAATGTAAATAAAACATCCTGATAATTGTCTTTACTTCTATCTCCCCCGTATTCTGCATTTAAGTAATCCTGATACTGTGTGTATGCCATATCAAATGTAGCATTAAATGCCTCTAAATACTTCATTTCATTGCTTGTATCAACGCCTGTTGTCTTTGAGAAGTCTTTAAGAAGGGATTTTATATCCTCTGCCTTTTCAGCAACCGTCTCATCACTTTGAATTATATTCCTTAATCCTTCAATGTATTCACTGTAACCATTATTTGCTTTGCTCTTGAAATCTAAAGCTTCTAACTCAGTTATTGCTCTTTCAAGATTATTTTTGAAAGTTTCAGCATTATAAAGGTCTGCTATTTTATCAGGGGACAAAAGCTCAACCATATTGACTTTTTCTCCTGTTTTAGGATCTTTTGTTACTTTGACATTTTCTAAGAAGGGTTTAAGAGCAATAGCCAGAAGATTTCTTTCAAGTGCCTCTTCAAGCCTCTTTGTCTGAACGCCTCCTTCAAAGAATTTATCTATTAAGAATAGTTTGCCAACAGCAGGTTCATGTCCGACAAATCCCTCTGCAACCTTTGCTAAAAAGCCCAGACCTCCTCCTCTTCTCTTTGCCTTTGTAACAAAATTCCAGAACCTCTGGCTCCTTCTAAGCAAAGGGGGTAAAACAAGGGCATCTCTGAAAAGCCTTGCGTTCAGCTTAAATGTTCTGTGAACACCTGTGGCAAATCTATTCAAAGGCACAGTAAGGGGCTTAAGAACAGGAACCTTCTTCATTTTATCAATGACCTTAAACACAGTCTTAGCAAATCTTGATTTCTTTTCATAAATGCCTCCATAAGTTGCTAAAACCTGTTTTGAAGCTGCATAGGCTCTTATAGCTTCAGAGGCATCCTTGTGCACTTCTCTCATTGCAGAAACGACTTCTCCAGTATCGTCTGAAAGTAACCTTCTTAAACGCCTTCTTACCTCTCCATGACTAATTCCTCTTTCGTAAAGTTCAACAAGGGCACCAAGACTTGCCTTTTTTGACTTAAAAAGTGCCTTGAGCTTTGCTCTTGAGAGACCAAGTCTCGCTGCCCACAAAATAAACCCTTTATTCCTCAATGCCTTCTTCCACTTGCCTTCCATAGCATTTACAACAGTATTTGGACCCTCTTTTCCAATTGAATGCATACCAACGCCTGTATAGCTGTACTTCATCTCTCCTGGCATAGGCATCTTGGGCCTCGTTAAGTCAAGCACTCCTGCAAATGTAGTTTTGTATCTGTAGTAAAAGGCAGTCATTGCAAGCCCTATTATTATCAAAGCTGATAAACAGCCAGGACTTGGATTGGCTAACTGCTTCAATAAAAACTGGTTCAAAACACCTGGAAGAATATCTGTTACTGTTGATTTACCCCTGCAAAATAAACCAACACCTGATGAAGGAGGATAAACTTCCTTGCTATTATCTATGTAACCTTCAAACTCAGCCCATATTTGGACACAACCATCTGAAACAGGAGGAGAAAAATGGCAGTTAGCATAAAACTCATCAACAACCTTATAAGTAGGTCCTGAAGGAGTCACAATTTCTATCTTCTTTGCTCGTTTAAGATTCGTAATGAGTTGCTGACAACCAGTAAGAGGTCTCTTTTTCCCATCTTCGTCTAAAAAGTAAAGTTTTACAACAGCATCCTTCAAATAATGAGAGTTATCGTCAACTTTTATTATCTTACCAGACTCATCGTAAAGAATAGCAATGTCTTTGTAAAGAACGCTAACATTAAGCTCGTTTGTTAAAGATGAAATACTCAAATCAACTGATGTGCCTTCTTGAAGCAAAGGTGTTGCTAAGGATAGTGCTGTAAGCAAAGCCAAAAGGAAAAACAACCTGTTCTTCATCAATTATAATTAAGGAAGTTTATATTTTTAAAGTTGATAGAAAAGAAAGAAAAAGAAAAATAAGATGGTTTAATTATCTCCTTCTCTTCTTTTTCTTCTTGGCTTTCTTCTTTGCCTTTTTCTTTGCTTTCTTCTTTGCCTTCTTCTTTCTCCTCTTCTTTCTCCTGGCTCCTTTCCTGCCTCCTCTGTTCATCTTTGCTCTGTATACATATCCATCCTTACCTACATAATAAAGGTATCCTTCCTGCTTTACAATTCTCTCTGTTCCAACTCTTTTCTTTCTGCCGTATTTGTTGTGCCTCATTGGCACTGCCCAGACATATCCATCCTTACCTACATAATAAAGGTATCCTTCTTCTCTCCTAATCTTTTCTCTTCCTACTCTTTCTCCCATTTTTCACACCTCTGAATATATTTCCTTCGATGAATTTGGAGGGGAAAAGTTTTTAAATCTTTCTGTAATTTTCCGACGGGCATCTCTCGATAAGTTTTGCCAAAGTTTTTATGAATACGAAGTTTAGAGGAATAAAATAGAAAGGCTTTTAAATATTCCTTAAAAATAACCCTTAGCAATGAGCCTATGAAAAGAGGTGAGGAGATGAGCTATGTATTGTTTGAAACACCTGAGGAAGTAAAGAAGGATTTAGTGAATGTAGTGAAAGCTGCTGCTGAAACAGGAAAGGTAAGGAAAGGGGTTAACGAAACAACAAAGGCAGTTGAGAGAGGTAAAGCATTGCTCGTTGTTATTGCTGAGGATGTTAACCCACCGGAGATAGTTATGCACTTACCAAAGCTCTGCCAGGAAAAAGGAGTCCCCTTTGCCTATGTAAGCACAAAGCAGGAACTGGGAAACGCTGCCGGCCTCAAAGTGGCTGCTTCAAGCGTTGCTGTTGTTGATGCAGGAAGTGCAAAGGAAAGTTTAGAGGATGTAATAAAAAGACTTCCAAAACCAAAGAAGGAAGGTGAAAGCTAATGGATGAAGGTTATCTGGCAGAGATTATTGAAATAAAAGGTAAAACAGGTGTTTACGGAGAGATTTATCAGTGCCTGGTCAAAATACTTGAAGGAAAGGATGAAGGAAGAGTTATCCTGAGAAACATAAAGGGACCTGTATTCAAAGGTATGTATGTTGTTTTAAGAGAAACAGAAAGAGAGGCAAGGGAGATAAAGGCAAGGTGATAAAATGCAATGCCATTTTTGCGGTAAGGAAATTCCAAAAGGCAAAGGCATCATGTATGTAAAAGCAGATGGAAAGGTGTTTTACTTCTGCTCATCAAAGTGCAAAAAGAACGCGTTAAAGCTCGGCAGAGTTGGTAGAAAAGTTAGATGGACAAAGAAGTACAGAGAGTTCCATAAAAAGGTGAGTAAATGAGGGAAAGAACTCTCATTCTTATAAAGCCAGATGCCATAAACAGAGGATTGGCTGGAGAAATAATAAGCAGGTTCGAAAAAAAGGGATTGAAAATAGTGGGAATGAAGATGATGAAGATGAGTGAAGAAAAAGCAAGGGAGCATTACAGTCATCATGTTGGAAAGCCTTTCTATCCTGATCTGGAGAAGTTTATGACTTCTATGCCCATAATTGCCCTTGTTGTTGAAGGGAGAAATGCTGTTGATGTCGTAAGAAGGATTGTTGGTTCCACAAATGGAAGGGAAGCTGAGCCCGGCTCAATAAGAGGAGATTACAGCATGAGTGTATCAAAGAACTTAATACACGCAAGTGATTCAAAGGAGAATGCCGAAAAAGAAATAAAGAGGTTCTTTAAAGAAGATGAATTGTTTGATTACAGGCTTGCTTATGAAGATTTTCTATACGCAAGTGATGAGTAATGCTAACAAATAGAGAGATAGTTGAACTTGGCATAGTAGATTCTTTCATCGATTTAAAAAAGCAGCTCCAGCCAGCAGGCTTTGACATAACACTTAAAGAAGTTTATGTATTTAAGTCTCCTGGAAGAATTGATTTTACAAATGAAGAGAGAAAGATAAGTGATGTTGAGCCCTTAAAGTTTGATGAAAGGGGATATGTATTTCTGAAAAGAGGGGCTTATAAGGTAATATTCAACGAGTATGTTAGAATTCCAGAGAACATCGCAGGCATCTGCCTGCCAAGAAGTTCATTGCTGAGAAGCGGAGTAACACTTGAAACTGCTTTATGGGATCCTGGATATGAAGGAAGGAGTGAAGCCCTACTAATAGTTGAGAACGAGCACGGAGTTTATTTGAAGAGAAATGCAAGAATAGGACAGATGATATTCTTCAAGCTAAGTAATGAAGTAAAGGGATATGAAGGGATTTACAAAGGAGAAAACAAATAACTACTTCTTCCCGTAGATTAGCATTCCTGACTTTAGATTTCTGCCAAGAGGCCAGCCATAGCCAAGAACGAATACTTTATAACTTCTATATCTTCTTTTTATCTTGGTGATTGTATCTCCTTTTTTGACTTTTCCAAGTAAAACATATCTACCTTTCAACTTTATTGTAAGAACCATGCCAGGCCTTAAAAGCCTTGGAGTTACTCCATTCCATCTTATAATATCTTCAACACTTACACCGTAATTCTTTGCTATGCTGAAGAGTGTTTGACCTTCTTTAACAACGTGGTTAATGTAAGTTGTATTTGCTTTATATACTACATTTTCATTTCTATGCTTGGTTAACTTAACCTTTGGAACAAGGGGTGCTTTTCTTATTACAGGTTGACCTGGAAGTATAATGCTGCTACCACCCAACACAGCAGCCTTTGCCCTTCTTCCATATTTCACTTTAACACCAAATAGCGTTTCACCTCTCTTAACAGTTCCCACTCTTTCCCATCTCCCAGCCAATTTAATAATAAGGACTTGCCCTACATATATCCTGTTACTCTTCAAATTGTTCCATCTTCTTATTGCTCTTATGGAAACACCATAATTAGCAGCAATACCGTAAAGTGTTTGACTGGGTAAAACCCTATGATAAATTATGGTATATCCTTCCTCGCTGTAAACCATCTTTGTTTTTGTTGATTTAAAAGCTTCTGGCTTAATTTTCTCCTTTTCTGTCTTTTCAACTGGTTTTTCTTTCTGCTTTTCTTTCCTTACTTCTTTTATTTTAGCTCCTTTCAGTTCAGGGATAGTCTCAGGAATTATCAGAACAGCAGGATACCTGCCTAAAAACCCACTCCATATCTGAGCATCGTTAAGGGAGACCAACGCATCTATTTTACTTTCAGGAATGCTTAAAGACTTTAACCTTTCCCTGACAAGTGATTCTACTTTGCTCACCAATGCCTTGCCTGTCAACAAAGGAACCATTATCGTCTGGCCTGCTCTTATTCTCCTTCCATACATCAGTTTAAGTAAGTAAAGAAGAGGTCTTGGATTCCTAGCATAAGAGCGGGCAATCCTGATAAGGGTATCACCTCTCTTTACTCTGTAAGCCTTAAACAGCTCAGAAGGAAACTTAACCCTCAAAATTCTGAACTTTAAGGGCTCAATTCCATAAATATCAGGCCTTTTTTGCTGAAGATAGGCGATTGTGGCAACAAATCTTCCTGGATACTCCAAATTTTCCACATTTATAGCTTTCATACCTTTAACCCTGCACTTCCTCTTTAGCTCAGTAAAATAATCCTCATACCTCTTTTTGAAGAATGTCCTTTTTTCTCCTCCATTGTAGGCAACAGTTGAAGTTAGTATATCATAACCCTTTATCATCAGGCTTGCAAACATTTTTCCAGCAGCATAAGCACTTCTCAAAGGGTCAGTTCTGTAATCTGCTTTATTTGTCTTTAAGCCGTACTCTTTTGCTGTTTTGGGCATAAACTGATAAAGACCTTTTGCTCCTGCTCTTGATACAGCAAAAACCCTGCCAGAGGATTCAGGAAGAAATATGAAGAAGAGATCTCTTGCCTTAATCCCGTACTGCTCTTCATTCAACTTTTCATTTGCTAATTCAAGGGCTTTATCTTTATCAAAACCTTTCTTTATGTAATACTCATACCACTTGCTAACAAAGCCTCTTTCCCATTCATATCTCATATAAGGCATTAAAGCACGAACTCTCTCAATACCTTTATTTACTCCTTCCTTTTCATCATCAATTAAACCCTTCCCTACTTTTTCAAGGAAAGCAGTTCCATCTTCACTCTGGATTATAAAAGTATAGAGCTTTGCCTTCTCCTGATATGTTCTTTCCCTGGTTAAATCCTCTTGCAGAGATGGTTCTTTATCAGGGTCTATAATTACAGGCAGGCTTTTTTCCACAATACAGTTATTGTCCAAAAGATATAAAAACTCCTGCCCAACATTAATATGTGGGCAATAACTTAAAGCTAAAATCAGAAAGGATGAGAAAACTCATAATAAAAAGTATTCAGAATGCCAAGTCAGGACATCCTGGTGGTTCTTTATCAATTGTTGAGATAATCAATGCATTGCTGGGAAACGGGGCTAAGCCAAACGATATTGTGCTTTCAAAGGGCCATGGGGCTCCTGCTCTTTATGCAGGCTTAGCAGTCAATGGTTATGTATCTGAAAAAGAGTTTGTTGAAAACCTGAGAAAACCTAATGCTATTTTTCAGGGCCATCCTGAGAGAGTAGATGGGTTGATTCCTGCTACAACAGGCTCACTTGGTCAGGGCATAAGCATAGCAGCAGGCATGGCATACGCAAGAAAGTTAAAGGGAAACAAAGAAAGGGTCTATGCAATAGTTGGAGATGGTGAATTGCAGGAAGGCCAGGCATTTGAAACACTTGACTATGTGTTTACCCATAAAGAGGATTTCTCAAACCTGACTATAATAATAGACAACAACAGGTATCAACTGACTGGAAAAACATCAGCCAACAGTAAGTTTATCGAAGTTCTTCCTCTAATGGCAAAGAAGTATGGTGTAAAGCTTGTTAGAATAAACGGTCACAACATAAAGAGCATTGAAAGACACATGAAAGGAGATAAGCTAAAGGTTATAATTGCAGATACTGTGAAAGGCAAAGGGTTTAAAGAAGTTGAAATGAACCCTGTGAAGTATCATGGAAAGGTTCCACCTGTACATGTTGATATAAAACCCTCATCAAATAAAGGAGGTTATGTGTTTGCAAAGCAAGAGCCTTTAATTGAAGAACCTGAAAGGCATGTGCCTTATAAAGAGCCAATAGCTGTAAGAAAAGCAATTGGAGAAAGGATTGAAGAGTGGAGAAAGAAAAATAAGCAGATAATTGTTCTATCTCCTGATTTGGGCACATCGGTTAAGTTTAAAGAATACATTGAGACAGGCATAAGAGAGCAGTTCACTGCAAGCTTTGCAGGTGGTCTTGCAGCAGAGGGATTTTTGCCTGTTGTCGGTTCTTTTGCAGCATTTGTTGTAGGTAGGGCATTTGACCAGATAAGGCTTAATCAAATAAGTGGATTTAAGATAATATATGTAGGTACTCACGGCGGACTTGATGTAGGTAAAGATGGGGCAACCCATCAGGCTTTAGAAGATATTTCACTCGCTGAGTCCCTTGGCTTACCTGTGATTGTGCCTATTGATGCAAATCAGGCTATCGCAGTTGTTGATTGGGCAATGAAGTATGATAAAGCAGTTTACATAAGAACTGGGAGGAGCAAATGGCCCATCCTGTTTAAATATATTCCTGAATTTAAGCTCGGAAGCATAGATATAATAAGAAAAGGGAATTATCTCATTCTATCTTACGGAGAAGCTTTGCATTATTCAATGAAGCATACGAAGGCAGGAATAGTAAATGTACCTACACTCTCACTTGCCCATACAAATGAGAAGGAGATAGCAGAGCTATTGAACTGCTTTAATGAGATAGCAGTTGTTGAAAGCCATAGAGAGCATTTAGGCAGAATAATAGCAAAAATAATAGCAAAGCATGGGTTAAGAGTTAATGTTGAGTTCATATCTTTAAATTCATTCGGGAAAAGCGGTGAGCCTGATGAGCTTCTGGAAATGTTCTTAGGAGAGAGGTTAAGAGAATGGGAAAGGAATGTTAGAAAACATAAAAAACATTTTAGAATAAATTAAGTTAGCTCGAGCCAGAAAACGTAATCCTGTACTTCTCCCAATGCTTCATTTGTTGGAATAAGTAATTCATAATCTGCTGTTCCTCCATTGAATATAGTTGAATTTTCCTGGATTGATGTGCAAAAAACCAAATTTTCCTTTCCTACGGAGTAACCTCTATCCCTAAGGATTATTGTTTTGAATTCTCCTGTGCTTTTGCATGGAGCATCTGAGATGAGTTTGCCTGCAACAGATATGTTACATTTCCCAGTAAATGTGTTGAAAGATGAGTCCACATCTCCTATTGAAAAGCCAAAGACATTATCTACGTCCTGAGCTCCTGCTTTTTCAACATTAGGCCAATCAAATACAGGCAGGTTGGGTTCAGCACACACAACACCACTACCATTCCAGAGCCATGAATAAAAAACAGATGCATTATTTGATATGATAATGTTTCCTGTAATATTACCAAACACACCTGCCCATTTACGTGTTGTTGAATTCATCATCAAGTTAAGTTGTGTTTTGTTCCCTCCTTCAACATATATAGAATAAGGAATTTGGGAATATCTTTGAAAAGGTGACGCAGTAAAATTCTGAACCCATTGAATAGAGAAAGCAGTTAATTCAAGCAAAACAAATACAAAAAAAAGTAGATATTTCATGAAAATAAAAAACAAAATAAAGAGATTTAGAAATCAGCTTAGCTCGAGCCAGAAGACATAATCCTGTGCTTGACCTGCTTGTTCATTGGTTGGCAGCATCAATGCATAATCTGCTGTCTGACCATTGAAAATTGTTGTTCCTGTACTTATATCTGTACAGAATGCCAAGTCTGTTGTGGTCGGTGTGGCTGTATCTTCAATCGCACAGGTTGTAAATCCACTTGCTGTAACACCCACGCTGTTTACTGTGTTTCCTGAAACTGTGACTGAACAAGCGGCTGTCAATGTGTTTGTTGCCGAATCCACATCAGCTGTGTTAAAGCTGAATGCATTATCTACATCCCCGGCCGTTGTTGTTGCCATTGAAGTCCAATCAAAGTCTGCTGAGGTGCCTGGTTGAGCACATATAATACCTCCGCTTGATGCACTCCAAGCCCAAGAGTAGAACACACTGGTTCCGTCACCTAAGAGTATGTTACCTGTAATGTTTCCCCATATACCTGCCCATTTCTCTGTTGAAATGTTCTGGCTTATGTTGACCTCTGTAACATTTCCTCCTTCAGTTGTAAATGCAGTTGCACTTCCTGGGCTGTATTTGTACTGAGACCCGTTCGTCCAGTTATGAACCGGCTGTATAGCCAGACTAACAGTTACCACCAATACAAAGGCTAACAATAATTTTCTCAAATCCATATTGCCTCACCTGTGGAGATTAAGATGAGCTTCTCTTTTTAAACATTTGGTTAGATAAACAGCTTTGATGTGAATTCGTTCATATCGAGGCGCAATGCGGAAACCCGCCGTCTTCGTTTCTCTTTCAAGTCGCACAGGGAATGCCTTTATCGGGCCTGTAGCTCAGTTGGTTAGAGCGCACGCCTGATAAG
>JALVSQ010000034.1:22913-34183 GCA_027024255.1 Microcaldota archaeon | reverse complement strand
GTTTATGGGTGGTCTTTAAATTCCATTAAGTAAAACAAATAAATTCAGGCATAAAGTTAAATATAAAAAGGTTTAACCTGAAAATGGTTTTATGAAAACTAAATATTTACTTTTAAGTTTAGTTCTTGTTCTGAGTGGATTGGTAAATAGTGCTGTTGTAATTGACTCGTTTGACGGCAGGGATGTTATATCAGGGACTTATTATGCTAATATCCTGAATGAGAGGGTACTATTTGTACCATTAAGTGGAGACATTACACCCTTGCTTGCCAAACTCTCAGGAGAATCAAATGTCACATTAATACTGGGGAAAAATTCACCATATCCTGGATTAAGACCTTTGCTGGAATCAAAAGGGTTTAATGTCAATGTGATTCATTCAGATGAACCCTACCAGAATAATATCAACCTTGCGAAGCAGGTCAATCCAGAAGGTTATGTAATAATAGACCCGAACTTTGGTTATGCAAGCGTTGCTCCTATTGCTTATTCAAAACTTCACAAATATTACTTACTATTTGCAGATGATTCAATAAAAGATGATGTTCTGGATTTGATAAAAGGAAAGGATGTCCTTGTCTATGGCTACATTGATTCTGCTTTCTTAAGGGACATCCAGAGGAATGCAAAAAATGTTGACGAGATTAATACAGGAGACAAATACACTGACTGTATTGAAATTGTAAAGAGGTATTTAGAAGAAAGGCCAGATAAAAAACAGGTTATTTTATCTGATGGAAACTTCCTGGATGAAACAATAATGGCAGGAGAAAACCCAATCTTATTCATCTCCACCATTGTTCCTAAATCAGTAAGGAATTTCCTGCTTGATTATGTAGAGAAGGACAAGATAAAGGTAGGATTGGTAATTGGAAATGAATATATAAATACTGCCTATGACCTCAAAAAAACTATAAATGAGGAATTAGGAAGGGAAGCATTTACTGTATTTGTTAAGATAGGAGAAGCATATGCTGGTGTGACCCAACAAGTGGGTCCTTATGCAATATTTGTGCTTCCAGGTCCCTACGCAGATATCCAGATAAAGAGTGCAGACTACAACCAGAAGACAGGAACAGTAAGTTTAGTTTTCAAAAACAATGGAAATGCTCCTGGCTACTTTACCTACTCCGCTTTAATTGTGGGTGAAGGTAATGTGTTTGATACAATAGGAAGCAATGAAACTCTTTACATAGAACCAAACGCTCAATTAGGTGTGGAGCATAAAGTCAATGTGCCAAAAGATTATGAGGGGCAGGTCTCTGCAAACATAACTGTAATGTATGGCACATCCAAAACCGTGCTTGATAATGGATTCAATACTCTACTAAACTTAGCAACCATAAGCTTTGAAGATAAAAGCAACTTAACAGTTGAAAAAGCAGTATTTGATAAAGGAACAAGCACACTCACATTAAAAATAAGGAATAATGGTGAAACAAAGGCCTACTTTAAAGTCACTGTGCTCTATTTCTCAAATGAGGAGCAGGTAAGTGTTGAAGACGAAGTTAAGGAGATAGAAAGTAAGAAGTCCAAAGTCCTTACCTATTCCATTCCGGAAAAAGAAGTCGAAAACATGTCTGTGAACATTAGATATGGAGCTAGAGAGGAGTTTATGAAAAAGGAAGTAAACGCCAATGTTGAGGTAAAAGAAGAGAGTAATTTAATCTATTTAGCTATCGGAGTAATAGCTCTGGGAGTAATACTTTACTGGATTGGTTCAAGGAAAAAGAATAAAAAGCAAAAACGCAGATGAATATATAAAAACCTTTCTTTACTTATTTTTAGTTCAGCGGCCGTAGTCTAGTGGTAGGACGTCGGCCTTCCAAGCCGACGACCCGGGTTCAAATCCCGGCGGCCGCATCTATTTTTCGTAGATTTGAGAACAGTAGGAAAGGAGGAGGCTCCATTGCTTGCAATGGAAAGGATTTGAACCCGAAGGGGAAAATCCCGGCGGCCGCATATACCAACAAAAACTTAATTTTAAAAATGAAACATGGGAAATCAATATGTGGAAGGTAAACTGATAATCATTGTTGATATCGATAATGACTTAGGGAAGAAAGCAAAGGTAAAAGGCCCTGTTATAGGTCCTGATGATAATTTAAAGGCTGCAGTTGCCCTGGCAACCACTGATCCCGAGGATTCAGATGCAAACACTATATTCAAAGGGCTAAAGTTGTTTAGAGAACTAAAGAAAAAAGGAAAGGATGTTCAGATAGTAACGCTAACAGGAGATGAAAGCTTAGGCGCAAAAGCAACTTTAAAGATAGCAAGACAGCTTGATAGAGTGCTGGCAGATTATCCTGTAAAAAGCTGTATAGTCGTAAGTGATGGGGCAAGTGATAACGAAGTTCTGCCAATTATATCATCAAGATTGAACATAGATGGTGTTGAAAACGTTTATGTTAAGCAAGCAAAAGAACTTGAAAAAACATACTTTGTCATACTTGAAAAGCTCAAAGACCCCACATATGCGAAGATTCTCATAGGCGTACCTGCAATAATAATTTTAACTCTCTCATTAATGTTTTTACTCAACTTAAAGTGGCAATACATAGGATTCATAATAGGTGGTTATTTAATGATAAAGGGATTTGGGTTGGATAAAAAGATAGAAGAGATAATCAGGATAATGGAGATAAGTGGAAATAAATTAGCATCTGCAATATTCTTTCTCTTTATAGGTGTTTTAACATTAATTGGATTTATAGCCTCTTATCAAGCATACCAGAAAGCATTCTCTCTTGGCCTAACAGGTATTGAAGCATTCGCTTACAGCATGGATGCGCTTTTAAACATTCTTGGCTTTGTTGCATTGGTATCTTTTATAGTGAAGATAATTGAAAATTACCTGCTCGGAAATATGGTCAGATTGTTCTCTTTTCTGAACTACTTAATCCTGACTGTTGGCATATTCATAGTACTAAAAACAGCATTTATGTGGGTTCTAAATATAGAGGAACCTTACATATCATTCGAAACATTCCTGAATATAACAATTGCAACTACTGTGTTAGCTTACCTGATGGTTCAGTACATAAACGGGTTAAAGATAGAAGTTGCCATGAGTTTAAATTTGAAGGACAAAGATGTATTTTATGAAGACAACACATATATCGGGAAAGTTCTTGGAATAGATGGTAAAAATCAATTGATAAAAGTAAAAACGCCTCTTGATAAAGTCATCTCTATAAATCTTGAGAAATTGAAAGATATAAAATCAGACAGTATAATCATAGAAATTTGAACTCTCCAGCTCCTTTTCTTAAAATTCTTTTGTTAATCAAATCAACCACTGTTGAAGGTTGTTTGTGCTTTGCCACTCCTCCATCAATTACTAAATCAACTGCTTTAACCATGTTTTCATCAATTTCATCGAGGCTTGAAGGAGGCTTTTCTCCACTTTTGTTTGCAGATGTTGTTATTATAGGAACTCCTGATTCTATGCTAACCTTCCTGATAAAGTAATGGTCAGGCACTCTTAATCCAACCAATCCCTTGCTCACAGGCATCTCCACTTTTGGTTCAAGCAAAAATGTATAGGCTCCTGGTAAATATTGGGTTATGTAATTTAGATATTCCTCCACCTTAAAGTACTTTATAACCATCTCCAGATTTCCAACAAGAACTGAATATGGCTTTCCTTCTCTGCCCTTTATTCTGTTTATTTTATCAACAACTTCTTTACTTAAAGCATTACCACCTATGCCATAAACAGTATCTGTTGGATAAATAAATACTCCATTACTCTTCACTACCTTCACTGCCTCCTTTAAGGCCTTATCCCATTCATCCTCAAGCTTTATTATCATATCTCTCTAACCTCTATGGGACCATACTTCTTCTGCAATCTCTCAAACCTCTTCTTGTACTTTTTGAAAAGCTTTGGAATATCATTGGGATGGGCATAAAGCACCCAGAGGTCATTCTCTCTCGCTATCTTGAAATCATAGCTCAATAACCTCTTTAAAACTCTCTCAAGAGCATTTGCTCTCTTTGATGATGTCCTTGCTCTAACTTTTTTAATGGGTAAAACAACTGTTTCCTCTCCAAACTTGTAAATCTCATACTCCAACTCCTTTGAGAAGAAATCTCTTACCTCTATAACAGGCCTTGCTAAATCTTTCTCAGTCATTCCTGTTGGCACCTTTATTGTATGCTCAAGTTCATAAACTTTCTCAACCCTTCCACCTTTTATCAATATAATAGTATCCACTATTTGAGGAATAACTCCAAGCTCGACTTTGTTAATGAACCTTTGGATCGCATCTATGGCTCTCTGGGCATGAACAACACCAACGAGGCCTATACCTGCCATTCTCATATCTGCATAAACACTGAATTCCTCTGTTTTCCTAACTTCATCAAAGAAAACATAATCAGGCCTTACCAAGAGCAAAATTTCCTTTGTAAACTCATAGCTCCCCTCAAGCCTTGTATACTGAGTAATTTCATTGGCAACTTTCATATCCCTTGGGTCTTCCATCGTCTTAACTATCTTTCCTTTTGATGCATAATAATCAGCTAAAGCACTGGCAAATGTTGTTTTTCCTGAGCCAGGAGGACCTGCAATCAGTATACCCTCTGCCTCTTTATCTATCCTTTGCTTCAACCTGGAATCAAGTTTATAATCATCAAGTTTTAATTTGGCAATAGGTCTAACAATGGTTATCTCAAACCCATCTGAAAATGGTTGTTTGGCAATAACAATTCTATAATCACCCATCTGGATAACAGTTGCTCCTTTCCTATCAATTTCAACATAGTAATTAACATTCCTCTTTGTTGCCTCTATGATTTCCTCTCCTATTCTTCTCATATCTTCACTACTTAACACCTCATCTAATTCAACCAGTTTCCAGTTTCCAGGCTTCCCTCTTTTAACAACCACATTTGAATTTTCTTTCAAATGAACTGACATAACATCTTTATCAAAGTATTTCTCAAACTCAAGAATCTTTGGTTCTTCTCTTGACCTTAAATAAAATGTTCTTATTCCCTCTGCTTCAGCTGCAAGATGCTGAACCTTATCACCTGTAACCAGAATCCCATCCAATTGCTTTGCCAATTTCCTTATCAACGCATCTATTTCACCTGTTTCCTTTGCAAACTTTATTTGATGAGGCAAGGGCCTTTCTCCACTCACCTCAATTGTTATGTTGTAGGTGTTCTCCATCTCTCTTAACTTCTTTATTACAGAAAATCCTGTAAAACCAATCTCTTTATTCAAATTGGCCTGATGCTCCAGCTCTGCTATGGTTGCACTTGGAATGACAATGGTTCCCTCTATCTTTTTCTCCTTAACTAAATCAATTATTCTGCCATCTATTACTATACTTGTATCAAGAACATAAATATTTTCCATAAGCTAAATATTTATGGTTGGGTGTTTTAAATTTATCTTAACTCAACCCAGAGTTCAACAACACTTCCTCCTTTGTATGTATCAAATGTATCAGGGATCCTTATCTCGTAGTTATACTCTCCATAGCTACCATTCTGCAATCCATTTACAGGAGCCACAAACACAATATCTTCATTCTCTGTTGAATCAAATTCTCCATTTGTGTCATCACTTGCATCCCACAAAATACCTGTAACAAAATCAGTTGCATTTTCTGAAGAGTTGGCAACAGGTACATCTGTAAGTGTCCTTCCAAAGCATTTGATTGTTTGGGTTGTCTTTGGATGGGTTCCATCTGTGCTATATGTATCGTTTATATTATCTGGATAGTTAGTCGTATTAAGTACCTCATCTAACTCCTCAAAATCAGATGTAGAGTTATCATAAGTTCTGTTCTTACCCAATGGATAAAGCTGACTCCAATCTATATTGCTGTTATCTGCAACAGCATAAACATTACCTCTGCCATTGTTCCATGTCCATTGTAAAAATACATCTGAATTGGTTGCCAGCAGTACATTCCCGCTTATATTCCCATAAACAATGTGCCACATTCTTGCTGCAAAAAATTCCCACGTAGAAGATGTTCTATTGTAAAACTCATCAAAGCATGTAACATTCCAGTAATGGATACTTATAGAAGTATTTACTGAAACATTCACTTCACATATACTGGCATTTTGACATAATGTTGTGTTAACTACTTCATTGTCAACAGTTAAATTACACCAGAGCTCTGAACTGAAGTCATCTGTAACATTCCATCTGAAAGAGGCATTTGCATCAGTAACAGTAGAGCCGTTTTCAGGAGAAATAAGTTGAGGATTAGCATCTTCATCTCCATACCTATCTACATAGAATATGCTTATTCCTGTCGTGTTGGATGTTGATTGGTCAATTCCCCTCAATCTATGCCAGTAAATACCCTGAGGTAATGTTGTTAACCTTAGATAATTTGTGTAGTTTAATGATTGATTGGTAGAATGCATTGTCATAAAGTAGAGAAGCATAACTTCATCATATGTAAGGGAAGTGTTGTAAACTCTAACTTCATCAATTATGCCTCTGAATGGATGCCATACAGAACCTTTAAGGTCGCTCCCTATCCTCAATGGTAAAGAAGAGGTTCTTATTGTTCTCAGACCTGCATTGTATGTTTTTTCCAGAGCCCCATCTATATATATGCTTAAATGAGAACCATTAAAGGTACCAACTACGAAGTGCCATTTTCCATCATCTATTCTTGTTTTGCTGTCAACATAGTAAAAAATACCATTTGTTGCGCCTATTCCAAATCTTGCATATCCATAATTACCATTCCTCATTAAAAAGTAACCTCGTGAACCTGTTTCATTTCCTTTACTCACTATTCTTCCCCAGCTGTTTGAGCCATCACTTGCCTTTGGCTGGGTTGTATTTCCTTTAATCCATGCTGCAATGGTTAATTGAGATGTTATGTTTAAAGCATCATCCGGATTCATCTGAATAAAATCATAGTAACCTCCATCAAAGTACATGGCCTTTCCATACATTCCATCTACATGGTACACTGTATTGTTTATTACCCCTCTATTATCCCTCCAGCTTAAATCAACTACATGGGTTGAATTATCTCCCAGGGATGAGTTTTCAAATGGTAAGAACAAAACCAATGAATTATTGTAATGATTCACATGCCTTGGATTTGTTGCATTCATAATCATATAAATCTCACTTTCATTTAACAATCTCCTGAATATGTAAACCTCATCAATTATTCCCTTTTCATATCTTCCGTTACCATTTGTACCTAAAAATAGTGGATAATCATTGGTCAAAAGTTCAGCTGCCTGCCTGGACTTAACTGAACGGCGATTGTTTACATAGAAAGTAACATACGAAGGACTTACTTCCACAACTATGAACGACCACTCATTTCTCGGAATATTGAGGCCAGACCTGTGGTCCCTCCACCCACTGTTGTAATAAGTAAAGTACAGCTCATCAGATGTTGACCATGTACCTATATAATAATTACTCACACTGTTCCTTGTTTTAGATATAAAAGCCGGATAAGCATTAGCATATCCAGTGTAATTGACCCAGAACAGGATTGTAAAGTTTTCTTTTAAATCTAATGAAGGGTCATCAGATATATTTATGTATGTGGTTCCATTGAAATAAACTCCTTTGCCAAACTTTCCATTAGCATAGCTAGCTCCATAGATTACTCCATTGTTGTTGTACTTACTTGAATCAACTACATATGTATCGTTCTCTCCTATTTCAGAATTATTATCTAAATGAAGGATTAAAGCAGTATCACCATCTTTGTTATCAACAAGTGAGTTATTAAACAGGAAATCAAGAGAGAATAATGTAGATTGTTCAACAGAGTAATTTAATACTACATTCATGTACTTCTTTATTATTGAGTTATTTGAGGGAGTTGGGGGTTTTATGAATACTTTTATATTTGTTTTTACATTAAGGTACCATGTCTCTGATTGATTTGTATTGTCTGTATCGTTGCACTCAACATACCAGCTTTTATTTCCTATTAAATAAGTCCCTCCAAGTGTAAATGTTGTGTTTGTGTTGTTCTGCACGCTCTCGTTTGTAGCTCTCTTTACCCCATCAATATATATCGAACAGGTTAGGTTCTCCGCTAAATCATCAACAACATAAAAAGTAAAGTTTACCTCATTAAATGAACCATTCCATTCAGAATTGTTTGGAGGGCTAACAAGATAAACATCAGGAGGGTCAATATCATAGGCTTCATAAAGAGCATAACCACTGTAATTGTCTACTTCAAATGAGAATGTTTTATTTTCAGAATCACAGTACTCCCAACCAGGACTATACTCATTTCCTGTATTTCTTATCTCATCAAATGTTTGAGGAAAGCCGTCCTTTCTGTAAACTACATGATGCCATGAGCAATTTAATATCGGGAAAGTAATATTCGATGAGGAGTTGAACGCCCTATTAGAAGTTGCATTTAGAGAAAAGAAGTTTGTAGATAGAATGTAATTCTTATAAAAGTACTGAGCGATTAAACCAGAAGCTCTAAAGTTACCATCTTTTTTTGCTAAATAACCCTCAACACTCTGTGAATCATTTACCCATGTTCCAAGGGGCCAAAACACTTTAGATGAATTAAAAATAAGGCTTATATTCTCTAATTTATAATATGATTCATTAATGTAAAACCCCGAAGAATTTAATATCGTTAAATTAAGGACCTTTGTTCCATTTGACCTGAAAATTGTTATAGCCGAATCATCTCCATTTTTAGTAGTAGCATTAAAGAGGGTACAATTTTGAGTATAAAAGAAAGATGCTAATTTTTCTACATCTTCAACATTCACATTCCTTATATCTACAAACTTCACCGTATAGGCTCCTGTACCACTGTTCCCCAATGAAAATCCCCATCCATCTCCTACTCCTCTAATATACATGTCTCTAATGCTAACATTCTCGACATTACTATCAATTTGTACCCCATAATCAAATGAAGAATTAGATAAAAAGGATAAATTACTCAGTATAAATAGGGATGTATCTGGGGAAAGTATGTTTGATAAATAAACACCTCCTCCTGTTCCACTTCCCACTCTTGACATAGATACATTTATTAACGTAACGTTTTTAGATGAAGTAAAATAAAATAGCCAGGCCCATCCTTTTGTATCAGTTGCTTTTATATTTCTAATACTGGCATTTTCTGAATAGAAGTGAACTACTGTCTTAACCTTATCAAATGTTGAGTTTTCGAGAACTATATTATTGCAATGATCAGCATGGACTTTCCCCTCATCTGAAGATTTAATGCTGTTATTATAAAACTTAATAAAGTCAGAATATTCACAATACAGACTTGCAGCAGTAACATTTCTAAAAGTAGAGTTGTACACGCTCACTAACGGAGTGTTTGAAACATAGATTCCACGAAGGTTTGAGTAACTATTCTTGCTCAAAAACTTAGAATCAAATATGGTAATATTGTAAGAATCCTGAATTCTAGCCAGCGCAAGCATGTATGAGCTAACATTATACAATATAGTATCTTTTACTGTTATATTCTTTGAAGAAGTTTTTATCCATAAAGCAGCTTTTGATGTTTCACCGAGTTTGGAATCCTCAATTGAGGCATTGATCACGGATGAAAACTCAAGGAGTCCTTTATCTGCATTAAATTTCTTTCCCTTACTTGAAACATTTTTCATAAAAATGCTCTGACACGACTCAAACAAGCTTATACAACACCTTCCATAATTTCCTCTCATTGGGTCCCCTATGGCTGTTGAACCATCATATAATGCACTAAGGCTCGAATTAGTTATGGTTATATCTTCTGAATTTTTGCCATAAATTAAACCAACAGCAGTAATATTAGAGTTCCTCACAGTTATGTTATAAGAATTATCCATAGTAACACCTATTCCTGGATTTGAGTTAAAGCTTATGTTCTCAACCACAAAATCACCTGAATCAAAGAAGCCAACCCACCCAGCATCATCAGGCACATACCTTCCATGGTCGCTTCCATTACCTGTAACATTTCTGTAGAAGTAGTAAACTCTTTGAGGAGATGCAGCCCTGGTTGAATCCCATATAAATACATCCTCATATATATAATTTGGCCCATGTCCATGGAAGGATATGTAAGCATCTCTTACAGTTATATTTTTCAAAGTGTCATAACCTCCTTCATTGAGCACTATACCATAAAAAGAACAGTTTCTGATTGTTATGTTGGAAAAGTTTGTATACTCTGTATTGGTATCTATAAGCATACCGTTGGAACAATTTTTAACAATAATATCTTTTAATGATGAGTGCTGACCCTTTGATAAAGAAAGTGCATAAGCATCATTGTGTTGAGAACTTTGATTTTCTACTAGAACATCAGATATATTTGTGTAATAAACGTACCCGTTGAATCTCATACCATGTGTGGTTAAATTATACATTTTTATATCACTCAAACTTGAGTTTACAAGACATGAAAGAACAACCCCTCCTTCTTGGGGCAAAGCCCCTCCTCCTTTATTTATTATTGTTAAATTTTCTAACTTTACCTTATTCACATAATTGTAAGAAGGAGTGATGGAGCACACCTTCCCTACACCTATACCCAACCCAATATTCCAATTTACATTAAATATTTTAACATCTTTTATAAGCATGCCTTTTGTAAAGGCAACCTTAATCCCTCCATCATCAACATTATCAACTGTAACATTTTTTATAATACTCCCACTATAAATTAACCTAGAATCAGAACCTTGGTCAACAAGTATACCATAAGCACTACTCCTGTTGACCAGTACATTAGATAAAAAGAACGGGCCCTCTGAGTTACCTGTGAATGTAATTAAAGAAATGCTAGCTTCATCTGTTCCACAAACCTTACAATTATCATTAATCTGTGTCTCAGTTATGTTTATTAATCGGGAATTATAAAAAAGGATTCCCTCATAACTTATGTGAGAAGGTGAAACATTCTTTATTGTAATATTGTATGATTTATAACCTGAAATAGCATGGTCAACATAAGAGGGGGTTATATTTTCAACAACAAAGTTAGATGAATAATAAAAATAAACATATCCAGCATCGTCGGGCACAATATGGTTAAATGTCTTTCCATCACCTGTTTGACCATGTTTAAAGTAGTAGACTGGTCTCAACTCAGAGCAGTTCTTTCCCACATAAACATCTGAACTAACAGTATTATTTCCCTCAAGTAAAAAGTTGTAAGTAAAGTTACAGATAGTTGTATTCTCAATCTTTATTCCAGCAACATCAGGACCATGGCTTCCTTGACTTATCCATAAAGCATGAGTATCCTGATCTCTACCTATAATTGAAA